>NZ_JAXGFQ010000011.1:0-109599 GCF_051020825.1 Moorella naiadis (nom. illeg.) | reverse complement strand
GACGCACTTTTGGGCCCAGCGGCCAGGTTCGTTGAGAACATCGGCAAAGGGGTCCTTCAGGGCGTCAGGCCAGTCAGGAACGATATCCTGGACCTCCATGCCAATGACGGGGCGGTTGGCCACTTCCCCTTCAAAGTGGTAGAACGGGAGAGCAGCATCGCCTCCCACCACAATGGTGTGACTGCGGGTTCCACCTTGTTCTTTGGTAGCACCCAGGACAACCTTCCGGACGGCGGCGCGGCTGCGATCACGTAAAATCTGGACGGCCATTGCGAAGCACTCCTTTCAACATTAAATCTGGATTAAATCTGGCACCGGGCCAGGATAGAATTTACTGCTTGCACAGAAATGGAAGTTGCCGGTAAATCAAAGAGGGGACGGCTGTTAATATCATAATCAGCGACCTGTTCATCATGGGGAATGACCCCCGCCAGGGGTAACCCTGTTCGTTCGATTTCCCCCTGGAGGGGGGTTATGTCGCCGGTTATTTTAGTAACTATCAGGTACAGGTTCTTGATGGGAAGTTGGAGTTCCCAAACCAGTTCCCGCACCCTGCCGGCGGAGCGGATGCCCCGGGCCGAGGCATCGCTCATGATAAAGAGATCGCTAACATCCTGGATAATCCGGCGGCTGATGTGTTCCAGGCCGGCCTCACTATCAATGACCATATAGTCGTAGTTATCGCTCAAGGTCTCCAGGTGATTCCGTAACAGATCATTGGGGTAACAATAGCATCCCGGTCCCTGGGGCCGGCCCATGGTCAGCAGGTCGAAGTCTTTCGTCTCGATCATGGCCTGGGCCAACTGGTACTGGACGAAGATATCCTTGCTCATGCCCTCGGGGATGGCTTTAGGGTTTTTGGTGGCATCCAAGATATCGGCGATGACGGTGTCGATTTTCACCCCCAGGGCCTCGTTCAGGTTAGCGTTGGGATCGGCATCGACGGCCAGGATGCTGCCCCGGTGCTGCTCGATCAGGTAGCGGATTAGCAGGGCGGCAAAGGTGGTCTTGCCGGTGCCGCCTTTACCGGCCACAGCAATATGACGGGCCATTAACCTAAACTCCTTTCACTGCCGGACCCATTCCCCACGGAGGGGAAGAGTTCTAACTGGGTATGGGGTAGGAACAGGGCCGAGACAAACTCTTCCATGAACAGGTTGCCGGCGGAAAGCTCCAGGTAGGTCATCCTGCGAGCCAGTTCCAGGGCTTCCTGCCAGGCCGGCCGGGAAAGGAGGGCTAGCTCAGCTCCCTTCAGGGAGGTGTTGCCGGCAAAGACGTATTTCTCCGGGGGCAGATCGGGCAGGAGCCCGATAGCCACGGCATTGGGAATATGCAGGTAATTGCCGAAGCCCCCGGCAATGATAATTCTTTCGATGGCTTCCATCTCCAGGGAGACGGTCTTGAGCAGGCTCTGGATGCCGGCAAAAACGGCACCTTTGGAGCGGATGAGGTTTTTAATATCGGCAGCCGTCAGGACGATGTCCCGGTGGTTGCTGCTCTGGGCCGCCCAGGCCAGGACAAATTCCGGGCCTTCATCAGTCTGCCGGAGGCGCGGTGTTGTAACATCCTGGAAGTTCCCAGTTCGGTCGATGATGCCCGCCCGCCGGAGTTTGGCCAGGCAGTCGATTAAACCGCTGCCGCAGATACCGGCCGGGCGGCCGCCGCCGATAACCTCCAGTTCGACCTCCAGGGTTTCCGGGTCGATGGTCACCCCTTCAATGGCCCCCGCCATAGCCCGCATGCCACAGGTGATGCCACTGCCCTCAAAGGCCGGCCCGGCCGAGCAGGCACAGGAGATCAACCAGTCGCTGTTACCCAGGACCATTTCCCCATTGGTGCCGATGTCGATAAAGAGGGTAAGTTCCTCCCCCCTGGCAATCCCCGTAAAGAGGGCGCCGGAGACGATATCGCCGCCGACATAGCTGGCTACCGCCGGGAAAATTTGAACTATGGCCCCTGGGTTGATCCTTAAACCCACCTCGGCAGCTTTCAAAGTGGGTAATTCGGCTGCTGCCGGTATATAGGGACTGAGGCGCAGGTACCTGGGGTTTATACCCAGGAGTAAGTGGGCCATGGTGGTATTGCCGGCCACACACGCCGCCGTTACTCCCGCGGGATTAATCCCCCGGGAACCCAGTATAGCAGAAATAAGGTCATTAATAGTCGCCAAAGCTGCCTGGCGTAGTTCCTCCAGGCCTCCCTCGTTGCTGGTAGCGTGGATGATGCGGGAGATAACATCATCACCATAAGCAGCCTGGCGGTTATAACTCCCGTTTCTGGCAACGATTTGACCGCTACCCAGGTCTAAAAGGGATACGGCTACGGTCGTCGTACCCAGATCAATAGCCAGACCGTAGGCCCGGCCCGTCCCCCGGGGAACAACCTGGATAATCCGGTTATTTGTTGCCGCCAGGGTAACGTCGATCTGCCAGCCAGCCTGGCGCAGGCTGTCCGGGAGCTTGCGCAGGAGATCCAGATCCAGGGAAGCTTCCAGATCCTTTTCCTTGCGCAGGGCAGCCAGCAGGCGGCTGGCATCACTGGCGTTTTCCGTCAGGGTGGGCTCCGCCAGTTCCAGGGAGGTTACGCTACAGGCAGGTTCCAGGGGATAGTGGCCCAGTAAATCAGTCAGGCTGTCCTGCAGGCGCCCTTTATCCTGAAGGAGCACCTGGTGCTGGCCCAGGAGGGATTCCGGAGGTATGGTGACCACCACATCCCCTTTGATTACGGTCTGGCAGGCCAGGGTGTAGCCTTCCTTTTCCATACGGGCCGGCAGGCGGCCTCCCTGGATTTGGACTTCACCCGTCTCTATTTTTACGGCGCAGCGGCCGCAGGTGCCGGCACCGCCGCAGGTGCTCTTCAGGGGCAGGCCGGCTTCATTGGCCGCTGCCATGATGGTGGTACCAGCCGCCACCCGGACGGTGACGTCGGCCGGTAAAAAGGTAACCTTGAACTGATTCACAGGCTTCTATCCTTCCTAGTTAGATGTGAAGTGAATCTCAATTCCAATCTCCCACTTCCCACCTCTCCTACGAGGCCAGGTTGGTCCGGGCGAAGGGTACGATGCCGCTGGCTTCCCGCGGGCCGACGACAACTTCCCACCCGGTTAACTCTTCCAGCTTGCCCTTCAAGACGGCTACAGCGCCGGGAATGACGATGCGGTGGCGTTTGACCTTATCATCCAGGCCGACCTTCTTCATTAGAGCAGCAATCTTTTCCGCTTCAAACTTACCGTCAGCATAGGCCGTCAGGACGGACAGGCCGTCGGTGTCCACCGAGAGGAGGTAACTGGGGATCTTGGTGCCTTCAATTTCGCCCTCGACGGAGTAATAGGTCAGGGAGAAGTTAGTCGTAACGTAAACCGGAGAATCCTCATTGGGGGTACCGATCTCGTTCAGCTTCTCCTCAACCCTGATGGGTACCTGCGGGTCGGTATAGAGGTTCTGGCGCCAGGATAATAGGGGCAGCAAGTGTTCTTTGGCAGCAGTACGTAAAACAACTAGGCTGGCATACTTGGTAACGTAGTTGACTGCTTGGAGCACTTCGCTAAGGGGATCGGTGGCGGTGGTTAGAGCTATAATGGGATAACCAAAGGAACGGAAGCGCTTTTTGATGGCCAGACGGCGAATCTGGGTAAAGTCGGCAATGGCGCGGGAGGTTTCCCGGGCACCGGGGTCCAGGACCAGTTGCTTGTGGCCCAAGGCGATAATTTTATCTACCAGGCCGGCCAGCTCTTCCAGGCCGTTGCCATAAACAGCCAGGGGGCAGTTATTTTCTTTGGCCAGGGCCGTCATAGCCTCGTAATTGATGGTGGTAGCCGCATAGATTAAAGGTTTACGCCCGGTAACTTCTGCCAAGGCTCCCTTCATTACTTCTGGATCATCAGCCATGAGGATCAGGTTCAATTTGGTGGCAGCAGCCACTGCAGCAACTGCCGCCTGGAAGGCTGCCGGGTCGTCGGCGTCGTGACTAATAGCAATGGCCTGGATGGTGTAGTGCTGTCCCACCCGGTCGAACTCCAGCCCATTAATCGCTTCCACCTTAGCTTGCAGTTCTTCGTTGCTTAGATTGTCGCTAATCTGGATGGCAATGGCAGTTTCGTGGTAGAAGCGCTTGTCGTGGCGGAAGAGTTCGGTTTCATCCCCCATCGCCACAGCTGCAGAACCGGCACCGAGGATTACCTTCGCAATGGGCGGTGCAGCGGCGGCGTCCAGGGCTTCCCGGGCCGCATCGGAAACATAGGGACAGGAATCGAGGCTGGCTTTGCCGGCAGCCAGGTTCATGGCAAAGGCCAGGCAGGTAGGCGTTCCACATTCACCGCAGTTCTTTTTGGGCAGCTGTTTGTAAATCTCCAGTCCCGTTAAAGCCATAGTTTATTAACTCCTTTCTTTAATAAATAACCGGCCCGCCCCGGAGCCGGTGCCGGGCACCGCTCCGGAGCAGGTTCGGGGTTAATTACATAATGGGGTCCATGGTCAGGGCCGGGTGGCCTTTTTCTTCCAGGAAGGGCAAGATTTCATCGACAGTGGTACCGATGGTCTCATCGGCAATTCTATCGATAAAGTCCTCTCCCAGGCCCTCTTCAATGCTGCGCTGTACCAGATCGTCGTGGAGGTAATCTTTCAGCGACTTGGGCATCCAAACAATCCGGGCTAGGCCGCCATCGGCAGAAATGAATTTTTTACTGACGATATAGGTGCGACCGATACCCATAAAGCCCGGGGTCTGGGTACCGCCGCCAATCATCCCGGCCAGGGTAGAGAAAGTCATACCAGAGGGGGTCATACCACCGTGATCCCGGGTAGTTATCATAATACCGTTACACTCCGGCAGGATGGCCATAATGGCTTCAAAGCAACCGCAGGAGGTCATGGGGTTCTCCATTAGAGTGTAGAGGCATACCTGCTCCAGATTGCGGTTGGAAGCGGTATAGAGATAGTCATTGACGCTCTGCCAGATGCCCTTAACGGGATCAATTTCGCCCTCTTTTTTAATCGGCTGGTTGGGGCCGGCATGGTTGATTTCGTATGAGGCTTTGGCGTCCAACCAGCTGACGGCACCGCACAGGCCCACCCTTTCCGGGGTGACGATGCAGACATGGTTCGGCGCAAAAGACTGACAGAGAACGCAGGAGTAGAAGGTGTCCACCGTTTCGTCGGTCAAGCCGCGCATGCGGTCGTCGCGTTCCTTATACTTCTGCCGGGCAAGATCCATGTACTCCCCAACCTTATCTTCGGCGGTGAAGATGGTTACCTGGACCCGGTCGACGATGGCCGGGAACTCTTCTTTCATTTTGGCGACCAGGATTTCACCATAGTTTTTGAAACGGAAACCCTTGGCCACAGCGTCTTTACTCACCCGTAACCAGTTGATGTTGCGCTGGCCGGTGTGCCAGAGGCCTTCGCCGTAGTTGATAAAGTCATGGATGCGCCGCTCGAGGACGCCTTCAAAGTCGGCCTGCATCTTGCGGCCGTAAATATCCACCAAAATACCCAGGGGTAGTTTGCTACCTTCGGTTATCTGGTCGATATCAGGACCAATAACTTCAATTTTACCGTCAGTGATCGCAGCTTCATCTACGGTCCGTACCAGTTCAAAGGCCGGGGTCCGGTTCCCGCCCATTTCTACGTACATATCGCCTTTACGGATGCTCTCGCCCTCGAAGGCCGGGCCGAAGTTAATGGGTAGATCCAGCTTGATCTTGGTGAGCTTGATGCCCCTGGTCTCCATGGCCACTTGGACCATCTTATCATAATCCTCGACGCTAAAGAACCAGTCGGGGATTTGTTTGTCTTCCGGCAAGGGCTGGTCGGTAATTACCGGGAAGCCGGTAAAGATGGCCCCGAAGGCGGCGGCCGTTTTGACCATATCATGCTCGCCCAGGTAAAGGACAAAAGCCCTGATGCGGCGGCGCTGGTAATCGCGCTGCTCCTCACGGGCTCCCGGAGTAACGCCTCCGAACATCATCCCGGCCCGCAGGGCGTAGTTGGCAGCATGGACGATCTGGGTGAAGTTGCCCAGGGGGTAGGCAATATAGTCCACACCGAGTTTGACATTTTCCTCTAATAATTGCTCGATGGCTTCATCACAGATGAAGATCATGAAGCCCATGCCCATAAGGTCCTTGACAATTTTGGCCAGGGCCTTGCTGTCTTTGGCCCGGCCCAGGATAATGGCTTCGCCGGGGATGGTCCAGTCCACCATCTTGATGCCAAAGCGGCGGACCACTGGGTCACCGATGAAGCCGGTCCAGGGTTCGGGCAGTAGGGGTTCTCCAGGTTTATATTTGAGGTAGCGCAGGGCTTCGATTATTTCGGCCGCATACCAGGTAGCTTCCCCGGCCAGGCGAGCGTTGGCGAAATTCAAGACGGGGCTGACCTGGACCCGCTTGCGGTTTAAAATGGGCGGCAAATCCCCCAGCTTCTTGACCTCTTCCCCGCTGAAACAACGGATAACCGGCAGGTAATAGGCCGTGTCGGGATAACCCACGGGATAGTCGGGGCCATAGTTCCTGATGGCCTGGTTTAATAGGATTTCCGCATAACTAGTAGCCGTGATAGCGCCATGGTAAACCTCCCGGAACAGGGTTACCGGGTCTTTGCCTTCAGGAATAGCGTCTGCAAAGATTGTTTCAAAATCGATCATTAGCCTGACCCTCCTTTAGTAACCCTGGCAGAGTTTGGTTTCGTAGCGCTCAGCTACACTCTTGTGGACGCCCAGTTTCCAGGTGCGGTATTCCAAGGCGTCGAGGATCTTCCGGGACGCTATCCGGGGGTCCATTTCAAAAATAAAGTAGCCGCCATAGACATCGCTGGCGATCTGGGTCAGGATGCTGTAGATGAGATCGCTGCCTTCTACCGGCGGCATATTACCGACATGGGTCGGTACGCCCAGGGATACCCACCAGGTGCCGATGGCGACCGCTTTGCCGCTCATGGCTTCCGGGGCTGAGGCTACGAAGGGCACCTTCGGCGTGTCGACGCCCAGGTCGTTGGCCATGGCCATGAGCAGGTCTCCGGCCCGGGAGTTGTCCACGCAAGAACCCATGTGGAACACAGGGGGCAGGCCAATATCGATGTTTGCTCCGGTACTAAGGCGTTGCAAGAACGCCTTGAGGCCATCGCCGCAATAGGTTTCTATATTGGCGGGGTCCATAAGGCCCATTTTGGCGGCCGCCTGGGCGGAACAACCGGTGGCCACGACAAAGACGTTATTCTGGAGGAGTTCTTTTATTATTTCCAGGTGGGAATTATCCTGGAAGCCCTTCAGGTTGTTGCAGCCGCATATTAGAGCTACCCCGGCCAGTTCACCTTCAAGGATGGCTTCATTGAGGACCCGGATGGGATTCTCGGCATTCTGGGTGGCCAGGAGTTTAGTCAGGGCTTCAAGACTCCAGCCGGCGACGACCCGGTTTTTGATCTGGGGAATGAAAACCGGGCGATTACTTTCTTTTCTTTCTTTGAAGGCCTCGATGGCCATACGGATGGCCGTTTTGGCGCTCTCCAGGGCGGTTTCCGTCTGGTAATCCAGGTGGTAGGCGCCGGGGATCTTGGCGTTATCAGCAGTGGAGATAATGCGGGTATGGTAACATTCGGCTACGGCGCTAATGGAAGGCATGATGCACTGGACGTCAACGCACATGGCGTCAATGGCGCCGGTGCAGATGGCCAGTTCCTGGGAAGCAAAGGAGGTGACCAGGGGAATCCCCTGGCGCATCAGGACATCGTTGCCGGTACAGCAGATGCCCACCAGATTGATGCCCTTAGCGCCGGCGGCCCTGGCTTCCCCTTCCATCTCCCGGGCCGCCTGGACGATGATTTCACTTAATAAGGGGTTGTGGCCATGCAGGACGAAGTTGATTTGAGCAGGATCGAGGACCCCCATGTTGGCCTCACTGACCACGGGCTGGGGAGTACCGAAAAGGATGTCCGAAAAATCAGTGGCGATATGTTCACCGGTATAGTCGGCCAGGGCTACCCTAATGGCGCTGAAGACTAGATTGACCGGGTCATTATCCATACCTATATGGGCCTGGTTGACTAGTTCGGAAATGGTAGCATGGATGCCGTAGGGCACAACATTGTGGGTGCGGAATTTCTCCTGGCGACCTTCGTTTAGGGCCGTCATCAGCCAGGTCGCTTCGCCCTCACCCTTGAGGCGGCGGAAATCCTCCAGGGCCTTCTCCCCTACTTCCTGGGCCAGTTCCATAATGTTTTTACCTTCTACGTCAATACCTACGCGGCGGCAGACTTCCTTTAACTTGGCTTCATCCTTGACGGTGTAATCCGGCGCTTTCCCCCGGGCCATCTCCACCAGGGCGTGGGCAATATGGTTGCCATGTTCGCTATGGGCGGCGGCACCGGTGAGAAGCATCAGGCCGACGTTACGGGCAACGATGGTCCAGGCGGAAGCGCCGCAAATGCCGCGGCTGCCGGGACCGTCGGCGGCTTTGATGCGGCAGGGGCCGGCCATACAAAAACGGCAACAAATCCCTTCATAGCCGATTTTACACTGGGGCTGCTGGGCAACAAAGCGATCATAAGCAGTGATGACCTTGTCATCCTTGCTTTTCGCCAGCATCTCCAGTGCTGCCGGATCAACGGTACGGTTCCTGTTTTTGGGTTCCATGACCCGCGGGGCTTCTGAGGGCCTGCAATTGTGGGTAAGATCGCGGAACCTGGGCATACTGCTTACCTCCTTGGTCTTATTTCATCCTCACCCCTGGAAAAGGGGTAGTGTTAGCTGAACTCAGCAAGGCAGTTCAGTGGAGGACTCCGGTCCTCCCGGCAGATTGGCCAGGTTAGACGCTTATGCCGCCTGGCGGCACCAGCAAAAAGATGAAAATGGCAGTGAGCTTTTATTTTCAGGGTAGCTAAGTTTGGCCTTCAATCTTGCAAAAGACGAGCCGCCAGCTCAGGGATGCCGGCAATGGTCAGGGGCTCATCCCCGTTTACTCCGGCGGCCTGGTCTAGGATGGCCGTCTGCAAGGGGATCAAGCCGATGACATCCCCTGCCGGGAGATGGCTCAGGATAAATTCTTTATCCCGGGGCTGGCGTATTTTATTACCGATAAACTTGATCTTCTCGATACCCAGTTCCCGGGCCAGTTGTTGGACGACCCGGGCCGTTTGGATGCTTACCAGGGTTGGTTCGGTAACTACCAGCATCACATCGACACCCCTGGAGGTACCACGGGTCAGGTGTTCAATACCGGCCCCCATATCCAGGACTACCATTTCCTGGCGCTTCAGCAGGAGGGAATTGATCATGGCGTTTAAAACGGTATTCTCCCGGCAATAACAGGTCGAGCCCCCCGGTTTAATGGCTCCCATCTTCAAGAACAGGATATTGCCGTTTTTAATGGTATAATCCTCTAAGAGGCCGTCGACCTCTGGGTTTAAAGAAAAGAAGGCTCCCTCACCCCCCGTGCGTTCGGCAATGAGCTGTCGCATATCGACGATGGGTTTCAGGGTACCCAGCCTTTCTTCGGGAAGTCCCAGGACCATGCCCAGGCTGGTATCAGGGTCGGCATCGACAGCATAGACCTGGTAACCTTTCTGGGCGAAGTAATTAATTAGACCAGCGGCAATGGTTGTTTTGCCTACACCACCCTTTCCGGATATGGCGAGTTTCATTTACCAACCAGCTCCATTCTCATTCCCCGGTTACCGGGGGTTACCTCAAGGCTTCGTTGTTCGGAAAAATGGACATTCATTTTCCTGATTATATTAGTGAACTTCTACACAAAGTTCAATTTTCCTGCTGGGTTCCTTTAAAACTTGTTGTTAAATTTTGTTGAACTTTAATCCTGGTAAACAATTTTTTAAACCTGCCTTGTTATTAGGCGTAAAGCCGAGAATCTTGCAACTGTTTAACTGCTTCCTGCTACCGTTCAGCCAATATTATAAACCAATTGGCTTAAAAATGGAATAATTTTTGTTAATTAAGAAAGCGCTCACAAAAATAAGCCTGCCGTTACAATTAAACTTAATCATAACGGCAGGAATTACAGTTGTCAAAGCTAAATAGCCCCATTTATTGCTCCCTATTATCTTTTTCCTGGTCATTGCTGGCTAACCTGGCTTCCAGTTCGGCAACCTTTTTTTCCAAAGCAGCCATTTCCGACCTGGTGACCAGGCCCCATTCCGTACGCCAGCGATTAACCTCGCGGCTAACAGTCTCCTGAAGCTGGTTTTGCTGTTCTTTGCCCTTAGCAAGTAACTGATCGACGAAATTTTTAACTTCATCACGGCGGAGTTCCCCGTGATGAACCAGTTCTTCGGCCATTTCTTCAGCCTTTTCCTTAGTCAGAAACATTGCTCCCAAACCGGCTAAAAAGACCTTGCGCATAATGTCCAGCACCGGCTTGCACCTCCTTCCTCAAATTGTCGTTCTAGGATATTATAACATACTGACGCTTGGTTATGCTCGTTTTCATCAAGACTTAAAAAAGAAGCTCCCTATGGGAGCTGAGAGGATTTCAGGGAAGCAACCATTCAGCCTGCCTGATAGTCAGCCTGGCAGTTAAACCCTGGAGGCCCATGCGGCAACTGGCTGGCATCAGTAATACTTGCTGCAGGTAACGCCGGGAAATTATTTATCTTCCTTTTTTTTAATGTTAGTGAAGGAATCTTTGGCGCCGCACTCGGGGCATTTACGGGGCTTACAGCGGGTATCCTTTTCGTAACCACAGTGGGAGCACTGCCAGATAGCCATATTTGTTACCTACCTTTCAGTAATCGTTACTATTAATATAGTATACCCTGTCCCTGGTGTCAAGGGTTTTTAATTCTTGACGGCCGGGCTGTGGTATGGAAGAATATAATTATCTGCGATGAGGGGGTCATTGTTTGCCTCAGAATAGTGTTATGCCAGCGGTACCGGCGGTCAATCCCCGGCGCTGGCTTATTCTTCTGGCTGTTATGGCAGCCGGGATTATGGGGCCTATTGACGGCAGTGTGGTTAACGTCGCCCTGCCAACCATCACCCGGGTTTTTAACGTTGACTTGAATACCGTCGGCTGGGTCGCCATGGCATATCTGCTGGTTTTGGGAAGCTTAATTTTGACCTATGGCCGCCTGGGGGATATGTATGGCTTTCGCCGGGTCCTATTAATGGGCATCGCTATTTTTACTATCGCCTCTGGTATCTGTGCTCTGGCGCCCAATATCTGGGTCCTGATTGCCTTCCGGGCTATCCAGGCCATTGGCGCCGGGATGTTTATGGCTATGGGGCCGGCCATAATTACTTCTGTTTTTCCACCCTATGAACGCGGCCGTGCCCTGGGCACCAATGGGATGATTGTCGCTGTAGGCCTGGCCCTAGGGCCTACCCTGGGTGGTTTTCTGGTTACTATCGCCGGCTGGGAGGCTATCTTCACCATTAATCTACCCATCGGTCTTATCAGTTATATCCTTTGCCGGCAGGTGGTACCGGAAACCAGGGACTTAAAACCGCAACGATTTGATCTCATCGGCGCGGCCGCGGGCTTCTTCTCCTTGAGCGCCTTCCTCCTGGCAGGTAGTTACGGCGAGGAATGGGGTTGGACCTCACCGGCGACGCTGATACTGGGCCTGGTTTTTCTTATTGGCGCCTGGTTCTTTATTCGCTGGGAAAAACTGGTCGCGGAGCCGATGCTCGACTTAACTCTTTTTTCTAATAAAGTCTTTAGTGCCGCCAACTTCGCCGCTCTAATGAATTTTATGTCCCAGTATGCCTTGGTATTTTTACTTCCCTTTTATTTGCAACAGATCTTAAACTATAACGCCGGGCATACCGGCTTAATTCTCACTGCTTCTCCCCTGGTGGTCCTGTTACTGGCACCTGTCAGCGGGGCCCTTTCCGACCGTTTGGGTACCCGCTGGCTGGCCTTTGCCGGCCAGGCCATCGTCGGTTTGGCGCTTTTCTTAATGGCTGGCTTACAGGTAACTTCCCAACCCGTGGACATCATCTGGCGCCTGGGCCTCTTTGGCCTCGGCACCGGTATCTTTCAATCCCCCAATAACAGCGCGGTGATGGGGAGCGTGCCCCGCCACCGCCTGGGTATAGGTTCCGGCGTCCTGGCTACAGTCCGTAATGTAGGTATGGTCCTGGGTATTGCCGTCAGCAGCGGCGTCTTCACCTGGCAGCGTTCCGCCAAACTGGCCGTTCTGGGGCCCGAGGGAATGACGACGGCCTTTATGACCGGCCTGCGGGCCGCTTTCCTGGTTGGGGCCTTCCTGGCCGCTGCCGGCGCCCTGGCTTCCCTGGTCCGCAATGATAATTTGGCCGGATAAGGGATCTTGCCCCATTGAAGCCTGCTTCATGATATGGCCTTTATTTATTGCTGTGACACACCGGGTATTACCAGATTGCTACCGGGGTATTGTCTTGGAGCTACCTGGTGTGGTAAAATAGTGATGTTGCCGGGATGTAGCTCAGCTTGGCTAGAGCACCTGCTTTGGGAGCAGGGGGTCGCAGGTTCAAATCCTGTCATCCCGACCACTATCATGCGCCAACGTAGCTCAGCTGGTAGAGCAGCTGACTTGTAATCAGCAGGTCAGGGGTTCGAGTCCCCTCGTTGGCTCCAGAAAAACCTAAGCCCCGCAAGGCTTGCGGGGTTTTCGCTTTTTAATGAAATTCTGCAGAAAGGGCCTTTTGGGAGCAAATTGGGAGCAGCTATACAAACTAAAGCAAACTACGCAACAAAGACAGGCTGAAAAAGGGGACTCCTCCCCGCTACCCCGTTTCAGTCCCGACCTGCCTTTGGCTTTGACGCGGCCTCGATAGCTCGCAAGCTATTTGCCCTCTCCTTCTGTTAGTTAAATATTCCCGGCAGCCTTTTTAAAGCCGTAGACGGGGATGCAGATGGAACGCTTTTCCACAGGGGGAGTTTCCCGCATAGCGTCCAGCGCCCGGCAGACATCCGCATCAAAATACTTCTCGCCGCAGTCTTCGCATACCCAGGCCGGGACATCTTCGACAAGGGTCAATTTATCGCCCCACCAGTTTTCAGCCGTCACCAGCTTTTTAACGGTCTTCCCTCCGCATAAATAACACTTGCTAACCATCTTATTGCTGCCTCCTTGTTCTGGCGTTTTCCCATTTCGGCGGTTCAGGTTCGTAAACCGTTATTATGAGAAGTATGCCGGAAGGGTCAAAAGCGCAGACTGCATGGAGCGGTCGCCCATTTTCAGCATAACCCAGGACCAGCGCGCTTGGTCCACGTGGGTCATTTGGGTAATCTTCCAGTATCTCCCCGTGGGCAAGGACTGCCGGTTTGACGGAGGCCGGTAACGCCAGCTTAGAAGCTTTTACGATGCTTTTAAGTTGCGTACGGCCTCGCGGAGCGACGAGGAGAAGGCCCTGGCCAGTAGTCCGGGTTACACCGGCATCAGGGCCTTCCTTTCGCCTTTTTATAGCGCTACTGCCGGTTTGTCGCCAGTTCGCCGCCGTCATATTAGGCGGCACTTTTTTTTATGCAGAGGCCAGGCTATCCGCTCTAACCTTCCTCCTTATTACAGTTTTTCCATTTATACCGTTTGGTGCAAGGCCTTTAAAATTTAAGGGCAATTTTCTATTTGTCGGGCGGCCGGGAGCCCTGCAGGACGTTTTAGAGGCTCGCGGGAAATCTATTATTAAAGAGCTTGCAGGTTTACGCCGATATAATCGGCTTTGGCTGTAGGGATGGGGATTGGCAGGCCGTCTTCTTTCAGTCCCTGGAGGTGCATCTTTATGGCCTCGGCCATATTCTCCCTGGCCTCACGTGGCGTTTTACCGGTCGCTGCGCAGCCGGGGAGATCGGGCGAATATGCGGAATAATTCCCGTCGGCCTTCTCGATAACGACTAAATATTTATCCACGATTTATTTGCCCTCCTTTAATTTAGCCTGCTTTAAGATGCTGTTTAATGTGCCTGGAGCCAGGTGTACAAAGCCGTATATACCCAGATTAGTGATTGACGATATAAAACAATCAAACTGGCGGCACATCGAGCGTAGCCAGCACCTCATTACCGAAAATATCCACCACCTGGACGGCAATAGTTCGCCGTCCCCCTGGCGGCAAAATTGCTATTGCCTGCAAGGGCACGGCTTCATTCTTATTATAATCCTTCCAGGCCCGCCAGCGGCTGCGAAAACAGCTGCCGTCGTAATCCCAGTCTACAGCCCAGTAATCGATGAAGAGAGAGAAATTTTCCCTGGCGTGGGCTTGTAAGGTTTCCCAGCTGGCCTTTGTTTTACGGGATCGGGGTTTTTCCGCCGGTTCCGGCGGGGTATAAGCTGCCAGGCCGATAGTTAGCTGCTCCAAGCCATCATTTGTCCGCATTACTTCGGGCCCGGTCAGGCGCAGATTCTCGCCGGCTTTGTTATTTGGGGTTGCGGTGCGGGGAAAGCAATCACCCGCTGGGATACTGATACCGCAATTAACCCCCGACCTGGTTGCGGCTTTGGCCACAGGGATACCCTGGTACCCGGAGCCTTCTGATGGCCCGGCACCGGGAGCGGGTTTTACTGTTGGCTTAACCCTTTCAATGCTGAAAGGCCCGGCCCCGGCTGCCACCAGGCGTTTGCGGGCCACCTGGATGCCGGTGCGGCCTATCTCACACCCCAGCCAGCGCCGTCCTATTTCAGCGGCAACGACCAGGGTTGTCCCGGAGCCGCCGAAAAAGTCGGCCACCAGGTCCCCCGGGTTGGAGGAGGCCTTAATTATGCGCCGCAGCAGGCTTTTGTTCTTCTGGGTAGCGAAACCGCTTTTCTCCCGGGAGAAACTCTTAATCTGGATGGAATCCAGGCTCTCCTCCCCTTTCAAGGCCAGCTCGCAGGGATTGGCGTTCCAGACGTCTTCGATGGGATAACCTTTTCCTGTAGCCTTCTGACCGTCGCGGCGCCGGTAACCTGGCGGGTAGGGTAGGTACTCCTTGTTAAAGGTAAACTTGCCTGGGTTTTTGACATAAAAGAGCAGGTTATCATGGTTACGCACCCAGTTACGCGCGGCGCTCTTATAGCCGGAAATCCAGCCAATGCGCCAGATAATCTCCCGCTGGAAGGAATCCAGGCCAAAGATCTCGTCCATCAGCACTTTAATGTAATGGCTGATGCTGGCATCCAGGTGGACATAGATGCTGCCATCAGGGGTCAGCAGCCGGTACATCAACTGCAGGCGCGGGTAAAGCATATCCAGGTAGCTGTCTATACCCCCACCCCAGGTATCTTGGTAAGCCGGTAGTTCAATCACCGGGATCTCCCAGCTGCCATTAGTCCTGCCCGGGGTAATCCGGTGGGTGTATTTTGCCTGGCTATAAAAAGGGGGATCAATATAAATCAGGTTGATTTTACCTTCATACCCTTGCGCCAAAAGCCCCTGCATGGCCAGTAGGTTGTCACCGTGGAAAAGGCGGTTTATTTCCCGGATGTGCAGGGTCGCATCTGCTGGTGTAAAAAAGGTTGGCTCCTGTTCAGGAATGACTACCTCCTCAACCTGGAAGCCAATTTCTTGCGAGTGGGGCTCGCCTTCCGGTTTGGTAGCCCAGACCAGACGGGCGGAAGGGTGTAATATACCCTGGTTAACCAATTACATTTCACCTGCTGATTAATTGATTTCGGTGACGGCCATTTTGGCCTATGTATCCGGCCGGACAGGGAAAGTCTCAGATTCTTTTGGATACCGGCGGCCTGGGACGGATTTTATGCCCCGTCGTCTCCAAGCACTATTATAGCGCATTCAGGTGGCAAAGCTTACAAAAAAGCTTACAAAAAAGATTCAACCCGGCTGACTGAGCCGGATTTGGCAGCAATTATGCCTGGCGCTTGCGGTGATTTTAGACGTTTTTTCAGGCAACTTTCCGGCCACTGGCGGCCACATGGGCCGGGTACCAGTTGGGGAACCAGGCTGTAAAAATTCCGGCCAGAACCATGGGAAGGTAACGCAAAACAATCCCTAAGCTTTTTTGTGTAGGTATAAGGGTAATCCCCAGGGCCATGAGGGCCATGAACAGGAAAGCCTCGCCCCAGACGGCGGTAATAATAGCATTGGTACGCAGAAAGAGAGGGTTGCTGCCCAGGCCGGCGGGGTAATTCCAGCGGGAATAGGCTGCCGTCAGAGGTTCTTCCGTAGCCAGAGTGGCCAGCCAGGTAGCCCCCAGGAACAAGTTGCCGCTGAAATCAGCGGTTGCAACCGGCAGGGTCTGACCGGCCAGGGCCAGCAGGCCGGTAACCAGGAAATAGATGGCAGTGGCATTATCCATCCATGTGGTACGGTTATACAGCCGACGGTAGAACCAGATAGCCAGGGCCAGAACGGCCGGCGCCACCCAGCTGGAAAAAGGGTTCAGGTGCAGGCCGGTTCCCAGCCAGTTGAGGGTCCAGGGTAAGAAGGCCACCGAAAGCCAGGCCATGCCGGGTATAGGGAGGGGACCGGCCGGGCGCGCCGGGGCCGGGGCAGTTGCACCCGTTGCCGGGCCCGAAAACAGCTCGTTCAACCGCATCATCAGGCTGAAATCGCCGGTGACCCGGTAAAGGCCCTGCATCAAGGCTGCGGCCCCGTCCAGTTCTCCCCTGGCGATCCGCAGCCAGACATCGGCCGGGGCGTCGATTGTAGTCGTCGCTTCTGTCGACCGACCCTCAACGGCCGTACAGCGGCCGTTGGCGATAATCAAATGGCAGTCGCCCCCGCCTGCACCATGTAAATTTATCTGCAAAATGGCCTTCAGGTTACCGGCGGCGGCCGGGTTAAAGGCAGCCGGCATTCCCAGGACGGCTTCCCGGCAGGTGCGCGGCCCTACTCCAACCGCGAGCCTTCCTCCCGGCTGGGTGGCGTTGGTCGCCGGCATGGCCCTGGTGTTTTTGGTAATAACATTTTTACCGGTAGCTGCTGTCGGGTCTTCCGCCCCGCCGCCCGCCGGGGGATCGGTAGGGCTTGAACCGGCAGGATTGTTCTTTTCCGCTGGTTTCTTTACTGCCGATTCTAACGGGCTTTCTCCTTTAATCTGGCTATCCCAGTAAGCATTGGCTATCTGGAGGTACATTTCTTGGGGGACCAGTTCCCGTGCCAGGGTGGCAGCAGTTTCCGGACTTAAATGCCCCTGTTCAACTATTTCCTTTCCTGCCCGGTGCAGGGCAGCATAGTACCAGTCAAAGGCTGGGCCGCCGTGGCGCAGGATTTCTCCCCCGGCACAGAGGATACTGGCCAGCAGGCTTTCCGGCCGGTCCTTAGTTAACTGGCGCAGGTGTTCCTCCAGGGCGGAAAAATGCATCCGGTCGGGAAAACCGCAGTTAGCAATCAGAACCATACCGGCGCCGAAATTGCCATCCCGGCCGAGGTGGGTGTAATGGTCGCCGCTTTTAATGATATGGGGATCGGCCAGGGGCAGGGTGCGTTCCAGCAGCCGCTTCAACCTTGCCGTCATCCCATAATGGTACAGGGGTGTACCCAGGACCAGGATATCGGCTGCTTTGATCTTTGTCAATACCGCCGGCATGTCATCATGAAAGACGCAGCGGCCCGGCGTAGTGGTCCAACAGCTAAAGCAACCGCGGCAGTCGTTAATCCTTAAATCGGGGACATAAATAGTCTCGGTAGTCGCTCCCGCCTCGAGCGCTCCAGCCAGGAAGGGTTGCAGCAGGCGTTCGGTATTGCTTTCCCGGCCCCGGGGGCTGCCGTTGATGGCCAGCAGGTTGAGCATGAAGTCATACCTTTCCCTTCAATAAATAATTTCCTGTTCCATTTTATCACAGTAACCAGAGACTAAAAAGTAACAAACTATTTACCCTGCTTTAACATGTATCGGCTAATACTACCGTATAAACTTATGCCAACCATACGAAAGTGCAGGGGGCTTGCTGGAAAAAAGGCTATATATATAATAAAAGTTAAAAATAGATTTTCTTCTGGCAATCTATCACGTTCAATCTTTCGGAACTAAACTGGTTGCCTTTCTGTATAAAGTTGTGCTACCTTCTTCCTGGGATTTTCTATTAGGAGGGATTTTGTTTTGTCTTTGGTAAGAGCACATTTCTGGGTGCATGGTTATGTTCAGGGGGTAGGTTTTCGCTATTTTGTCCTGCGCCAGGCGGCAGCTTGGCAGCTGAACGGGTGGGTGCGCAACCGTTATAACGGCAGCGTTGAGGGCGTGGTCGAAGGACCTGAGGGGCAGGTGAAGGAATTCCTGGATAGCTGCCGGCAGGGGCCAGCCTGGGCGGAGGTCCAGGAAGTGCAGGTCCAGTATGAGGAGCCACGGGGCGAGACGACCTTCAGGATACGGGATTCAGTGTGAACGCCGCATCAGTAAAGGCCCATGTTTGAGCCAGATAATAGCCGCCAACCCCAGGCCGAAGATCAGATACCAACCCGGGCCTTGGCGTAACCAAAAATAAAAGGGCAGCATACTGAAGGTCAGGACGGTGGCCAGGTCGCTGTTATGGGTGACAAGCACCAGTAGACCCAGGATGACGGCTGCCGGTAAAACGATTGCTGGATAAAGGGCCAGGGCTACCCCCAGGCTGGTGGCCAGCCCCTTGCCCCCTTGAAACCGCCAGTAGACAGGCCAGTTATGCCCGGCTACCGCCGCCAGGGCCATGGGGACGGCCAGTTCCACCCCACCCCCTTTTAGACCCAGGAAGACCACGAGAAAACCCTTGACTGCATCCCAGACAAAGGTCATGATTCCCGCGGCTATGCTCAGGTTACGGAGCACATTCATGGTGCCGGCATTGCCGCTGCCCACCTGGCGGACATCAGTATCATAAAATACTTTACTGATAAAATGCCCGCCGGCTAGAGAACCAACCGCGTAGGCCATAAAGATACCTGTCAAGACAACTGGCCAGGACAACACGTGTTGCTCACCTTTTCCAGATTAAATATTACTTTATGAGCATTAGTAGCAAAAAACGGAGTAGAAGCGGCGATGGTCCGGGGATGGTCCGGTTAATTTCTTAAGCCTGGTTTAACCGCGTAGATAAACTGGTATAAGGTGCCTTTACTAAAATGGTTAAAAACGGGTTGGCAGCATTCACCTTCATCTTGGGTTAAGCATAGCTGATGAGCGCGGGAAGGTCAAGAGCGTAGGCGCATAGCCAGTGCTGACGCCTGACCCTGCAAAAAATGCCAGGCACAGGAGGGGCCAGGAAATTCAGGAACGTCACGGCTTAAAGTCACGGCTTACAGCAGATCTTTAGAGGCGTCGTGCCGGCGGGAGTAGGGTAAATGATCTGCCAGCGCGTTTTCGATTGGACTGGGGGTTAGCATCCGCGGCGGCCGGAGCATAGGATGAGGTAACGGCAGGATCGAAAGGGGGGAAATCTTAATGGGAGATCTCAGCCGCTTCTTCACTGTTATTGGCGCGGTCTTCGCTGCCGCCAAGGGAATTACCGACCAGTTTAAGGCCCGCTGGCCCTGGCTGGGGGAACCTTTGGATAATCCGCAGGCAGAAAAAAAGCGGGAACTGCGGGTAATTATATTTAACGCCATAGTCGCCGCGATTCTGGCCGGGCTGGCCTCCATCGACGTCTTTGCCCTCCTGGGGCTGAACGCCTTTGCTGGCTTGAAGGCTGCTTTCCCTGCCCTTTACCTCATAATTAATATGGTGACCGTGGGTTTGATGTCGACCTTTGGTAGCCCCTTTCTCCACGAGATTTTATCTATACTCATCGAATTCAAAGAGAACCTTCGCCTGCATAACCAGCAGGCTACCCTGCAACTTTTGCCGGTAAAGAAAAGCGAACTTGTTCGCGAGGAGAAATAAAAATATATCAGGACGAGGACGGCTAAAATCCCGCCATAAGTAGAATACAATGATGCAGCACAGGTTGTAGTGCTTGGCGAAATAACCCAAGTAGTAAGTTCAGAGTTACCCAGAGCATTAAATAGCGACTCTGGACCTTGCACGGTAAGGAATGAGAGCCAACAGCTCTTCTCTACTTTTAGGGACTGGTGCCCCCGCTGGCAACCAGCCTTTATTTTTTAAGTCATCATAGACATCCAGCAACCAGGGCCGGGCCAGGTCGGCGGCTTCCAGGAGGGCGGCATCATTGAAGATCTCAACCGGCGTCCCGGCGCCGATTACTTGACCCGCGGCCAGGATATAGATATAGTCGGCCCAGGTATAGGCTATGTCCACGTCATGGGTGGAAAGAATAATCGTCTTACCCTGCCGGCTGATGTCTAAGAGCAGGGCCATAACCTCCCGGATTGAGCGCGGATCCAGGTAGGCTGTGGGCTCATCAAAGATGATCACCCGGGGTTCCATGGCCAGGACGCTGGCAATGGCCACCCGTTTTTTCTGGCCGTAGCTCAAAAAATGGGTCGGTTTATCCCCGAGGTCGCTAATCCCTGTCGCTGCCATCGCCGCCGCGATTCTTACCAGTACCTCCTCTCTGGAGAGGCCCAGGTTTAAGGGCCCGAAGGATATTTCCTGGCGTACACTGGCTGCAAAGAGCATGCTGTCGGGGTCTTGAAAGACAATGCCCACCTGTTGGCGTAAACTGGCCAGATCTTTATGGCTATAATTCACCCTGGCACCGGCAAAGTAGACACAGCCATCCCCCGGTCTCAAGATGCCGTTAAAATGCAAAAAAAGGGTTGATTTGCCGGCGCCATTGGGCCCCAGGACGGCAATTTTCTGGCCTTCCGGGATCTTCAAGGTCACCTTTTGCAGGGCCCGGGTACCGTCGGGGTAAGTAAAGGAAACTGCTTCTGCTTCTAAAATGGCGGTCAACAATTCCACCTCCGGAAATTAACATTAACATTGGCTAGGGGAGACGCTGATGAGCTATTTTTCGGCACGTATCAGGTAACCAACGCTAGGATAAGTAAACTCAGGTCCATGGCGGCCGCCAGGCATAAAAAAGGCCACGAGAATGGTTGGGGAACCTCAAGTACTTGTAGTTCTTCCCCATAGCCGCGGGCTGTCAGGGCGGTAAATAAATCCTGGGAGCGGCGGTAGGTTTTGATAAAAAGGTTGGCTGCCAGTTGCCCCAGGGAATGATAGGAGGCGCGCAGGGAAGCATAGCCCAGGCGGGCGGCCTGGGCGGTATATATGTCGTTGACGGTTGCCAGGAGGACAAAAATAAAGCGGTAAGTAAGGCTGATTAAGTCCACCAGCAGGGCCGGAGCGCGGAGTTTCCGGAGGACGGTCAGTATATCGATCATCGGGGTCGTGAGAGAAAGAAAATAAAGGCAGGATACAGCCCCCAGGGATTTGAGAAAAATTTTTCCGGCCTGGTGGATACCGCCGGGGGTGACGCCCAGGGTCCAACCCAGGAGATGCCATCCCTTTAAACCGGCCAGGGGCTGGTTGGTGATGGTGAGGGCGATCATGGCTATTCCCGCTATTAAAAAAGAAAAAGGTACCAGTAAAAGCTGCAGGTAAAAACGGCTCGGGATTCCGGCGGCCCCAATGGTCGCACCGGCCATCAAGATAGTAATGACGGCCGGGGTAAGGGGCCGGGGCGCCACCAGGGCAATGAGGAGAGTTGCCAGGGCAAAGGCTATTTTTTCGCCCGGGTGAACGCCCTTGAGCCGGTTGCTGTAGGCGTACTGGTCAATGCTGAACATCTACTTTTACTCCCGCTGCTTTCTGCCCTTGCTGTAGCCTAAGTAGTAGCAAACAATGCCGCTGCCGATGGCCGCCTGGGTGGCAAAGAGAAAGGTCTCTACTTCCCCGCTGGGGGGCTCCCAAACTGGTTTGAACCAGGGGTGATAATCGGGACGAATCTGGGTGACGGCCTCCGCCGCCCGGTCGTCGGCGCCGGCGAATTCCGCGCTTCGGTGTAGGAAGAAAGGCACTATGGCCAGGAGAATAACTATGAGGAACAACAAGAAATTTTTCTGAGCGGTACTCATTGATGGCACCTCCACTGAGTAACTTTCATGGTTACGACTTGTTTCAACGCCGAATTCTGGAACTAAGATGTCCCTCTAGCCAGGCGGCACCCCTGCAATCTTACTTTTTCCGGCTCTACTGCCGGCTGCGGCTCTCCCCCACCATCGTTCCCCTTGGCAGGATAGATAGCTCTTCCAGCTCGTTTTTATTATAGGCGGCCAGCAGGTTAAAGACGATGACCGTTAAAAAGCCTTCGCTTATGGCCAGAGGCAGTTGGGTAACGGCAAAGATGCCCATGAATTTGAGCATGGACGCTGCTACTCCCCCGGCCGGGGCCGGGAAAGCCAGGGCGAGCTGCAGGGAAGTGGTGACATAGGTCATCAGGTCGCCGAGGGTAGCAGCCAGGAAGACGGCGACGGCCATCGCCCCCCCCAGCCGTCTTACCAGGCGGTAAAGGCCGTAGGCCACAAAGGGACCGACGACGGCCATGGAAAAGGTGTTGGCCCCCAAGGTGCTCAAGCCCCCGTGGGCCAGCAGCAGGGCCTGGAAGAGCAGGACGATGCCCCCCAGGATGCTCATGGCGGCCGGGCCGAAGAGGACCGCCCCCAGGCCTACACCCGTGGGGTGGGAACAACTGCCACTTACCGAAGGAATTTTCAGGGCCGATAGGACAAAGGTATAGGCCCCGGCCAGGCCCAGGAGCATTTTCAGGCCGGGGTTGCTTTTAATTGTATGCTGGATAGAACGCAGGCCCCAGATCCAGAAAGGCAGGACGACAATAAACCAGAAGGCGGCCCAGTTGAAGGGCAGGAAGCCCTCGGCGATATGCATGGCATAGGCCGGCCGGGCGAGGACGACCAGGGCCAGGAGAAGATACAATGTTAACCAGGTTGTGCGGCGGAACATGGTATGTACCCCCTATCTTGGATAGAAGTCGGTAGTCGGACCTACCACCTTAACTGGTGGTTCCGTTTTTTACCGAGGCACCAACTTTTTCAGCAGGGCGACGGCTTCGGCAACTGTATTCACCGGGTATAGGTATTGGATGGAAGGACGCTTGATTACTACCACCGGTATTTTTAGCGCCAGGGCGGCGGCGATTTTGGCCTCGGTGCCACCGGCCGGTCCGGCGTCGCGGGTGACGATAACACCGGCTTTACAGGCTTTAAACATAGCTCTATTGATTTCTTTAGAGAAGGGCCCCTGCATGGCGATAATGTCGCGGGGCGTCAGGCCCAGGTCCTGGCATTTTTTAATTACCTGGTATTCAGGTAAAACCCGGACTACGATGCGCTTGTCTTTGAGCAGGTCGTTTTTGACGAATACCTCCAGGTTATTGGTGCCGGTGGTTAAAAAGATGGTCTCCCCCAGCCGCGCGGCAGTCCGGGCGGCTTCTTCCCAGGAAGCTACCTGGTAGATGAGATTGTTATCCGGCAGCTTTGTTTCGGCCCGCAAAAATCGCAGGTAACAAAGCTGTTGCTGCCGGCACCAGGCTTCCAGGGTCCGGGATATATGGTTGGGATAAGGCAGGGTGGCATCAATGACTGCTTCCGGTTGCCCGTTACTCCCCAGGATGGCGAGATTATCCTCTGTAAAAGGGCCGGTTAGTATTTTTACCGCCCCATCCTGCCGGGCCAGTTGCTCGCCATAATTACTGTCGGCCCAGGTCACGATTTGATAACCGGCCTGCCGGAGACAGCGGATCAACTGCCGGCCTTCTCCGGTAGCCCCCACAACTAAAATGAAAGCTGGAGGCAGGAGTTCGGCAGTCGGAAGCGCCTCCCGGACTGACTGCGCCGGTTTTGCCTGGCATCCTGTTTTACTGCCGCTTTTATTATCTGCCGGTGCTACGTGGGCGGCAGGAGTGTCGGCCACAACCAAAGTTTAGAATCCTCCCTGCGGAAACTAAAATCCCCGGCAGCAATGCCGGGGGGCGTGAAAGTGCTGCCGCTAAACAGGCATGCCTAAATATACCACCTCCCCGGGTTGACCCCTGGTGGAATTCAGACAGGCTGGCCTGTTGGCCGGGTATCATCGGTGGCTGCAAGTTCCCGCTTCCAGACGGTGTTTTGCGCCACCTCTCCCCCTGCCGGCGGCTGGATTTAAGCCCGGTCTGCTCGAGACCGCGCACCCATTCTGTATACAATTTTAGCAACATAAAACCCTCTGCTCCTACATCAGCAGAGGGTTTGCTCGCCATATGCTGGCCAACCACCCCCTATCCGGCGTAGGGGTAAAGGTTTCCGGGCAACCGGTATCCTGACTCGGGATCACAGCTCCGGCACCGCCTTCCCGGGCTAATACCCAGTGGCTCGATGGTGCCTTACTCCCCCTCACAGTGGCGGGACCGTGTCAGACTTGCACTGACTTCCCTGATTTGCCTGGAACATATTCATTTTATATTTATTTTAGCATAACCTGGATAGGATGTCCAGGGGTGTTAAGCCAATAATTTCTGCAGTTCTTTTATCGTAAGCCCGGCTTGCTTTAAAATTGATTTTAAGGTCCCGGGAGCGAGTTCATCATGTAATGGTACTATAACTGTACTGATATTTTCTTCTGATCGCCTTAGCTTTACATGACTACCTTTTGGGCTGATCTTGATAAAGCCGGCCTTCTGCAAAGCTCTAACGGCTTCCTTGCCTGAGATTACCGGCAACGCACTAATATTACCTCCACGGCCGGTTGGAAGCGCGGCGTACATTAATTTCGTCGATCACGGCATTGCCCCTGTGGGTCAACAAGAACAAAACGATAGCGGCAATTTCTTCCGGTGCTATCAAGCTTGCTGCCTCCAGGTCAGGCCTCATCTTGGCAACCATATCTGTTGCCACGCCCCCGGGTGATATGACATGCACCCTGATGTCAGCTTCGTAAAGCTCCTGGGCCAGAACCTTGGTCATGCCCATGAGCGCGTGTTTGGCAGCGGTATAGGCCCCCTGGTTGATATACCCTTTAGTACCTACTACTGAGGCAATGTTAATAATGGTAGCTGCCTCCGATTTTTGCAGGTAAGGAATGGCCTCCCGGCACAAAAGGAAAGGGGCGCGGGCATTGACCGCCAGGAGCAAGTCCCACTCATCTATCGATGTATCAGCAAGGGGCTTTTGGATGGCCACGCCGGCGTTATTAATCAGAATATCAAGGCCACCGAAATACTTGACCACACGCTTGATAATTTGCGCCGGCGTTGCGGCCTCGGCAAGGTCGGCCGGGCATAATAAAACATCGACGCCGTGGGAGGCTGCTTCCTGGGCCACGTCCTTGAGGTTATCCATCGACCGGCTGTTCAGGGCCAGGTTTACCCCGTTTTTAGCCAGCGCCAGGACAATGGCCCGCCCTATCCCCCGGCTCGCCCCCGTAACGAGGGCGGTTTTTCCTTTTAATAATAGCATGGCTGTGGCCTCCCATTTAACTGTACTGGAAAAATATAAGGACGGTTTATCCCATACCGCCTTAGGCCCTTAGAATGAGGTTTCGTGGGTAAAAATCTCATTTATTTTTAACTCGGATCTGATCGATATAAACAGCAATAATGATAATAACCCCTATGGCAACCATCTGCCAGAAAGGTTCCACGTTTATCAATACCAGACCGGTAATTAACACCGCTATAATTGTAGCCCCAATAAACGAATTCAACAGGTTACCAGTGCCTCCCATGAGGCTGGTGCCGCCAATCACTACTGCTGCCACAGCATTGAGGACTATATTAGATCCGGTCAGTGGTGAAGCGGTGCCATACCGCAATAGTATTAAAATGCCCGATATCGCTGCCAGAGAGCCAGCCAAAGTATATATTTTTATCAAATGGCGATTAACGTTTATACCAGCTTTACGGGCTGCTTCCACATTACTGCCGATGGCATAGGTATGCACACCGAATCTTGTCTGGCTTAATACTAAATATAAAACGATAGTAATAAACCAACTAACGATAACCGGGAAACCCAAGATGCCCAGGGTAACAAAGTTGCCCACCTTTGTCATTTCTGAAGGTAACCCTATAACATCAGTACCCCCGGAAAAGATGAAAGTGAAACCAGTTAAAATACCCATCATAGCCAGGGTAGTTATAAAAGGAGTTATTCTCATCTTGGTAATTATTAAGCCGTTTACCCACCCGACAAAGATACCAATTAGCAGGCCAAGCAGTATACCTAGAACTATGGCCGGAGTTACTCCAACGACGGGTATTAAAGCTTTGATAAACAAAGCTGTTATTACACATACAAAACCTTCTATTGCCCCCAAGGAAAGATCAATGCCTCCAGTGATTATCACGAAGGTTTCACCTACAGCCAGGAGCAACATTTCGGAAAGATAGACAAAGGTACTGAGCCAGTAAGCGCTGGTGAAAAAGTTTTGCTCAATGCAGGCAAATATAATGACAATTAGCAGCAGGACACCAAGGGTCCAGAGATCTCCAATTTTATTCAATAAACGATTCGTTGATATAGGGTTTGACATATAGTTAGAGCCATTTTTGTTAGTTACTGATACCTTATCCATCATTTTAATCTCTCCAGATTATGCCGAAATTTTGGAGCCTGTTATCCAGGCAATAACATCATCTATGGTAGTTTCACTTATTTTCAGATTGGCAATAGTACGCCCCAACCGCATTATCACAAGTCTATCGCAAACTTTAAAAGCATAGGGTATAGTATGGGTGATTAAGATAATCGGTATCCTGTGGTTTTTAATCTCTTTAATTAACTCCAGCACTTTTAGGGATTCTTCCACGCCAAGGGCAGCCGTAGGTTCATCCATGATAATCAATTTGGTACCCCATGAGACAGCCCTGGCTACCGCTACTGCCTGGCGCTGGCCGCCGGATAGTTGGTTGATTCTTTGCTCCACAGATTTTATTGTTATCCGCAGTTTGTCTAGATCTTGTAAAGCTTTTTCTCGCATGGATTTTCTATCTAAAAAGCCTAAACGTCCCCACAGATCTGGCCTGATTTCTTCTCGCCCCAGAAATATATTAGTTACTATATCCAGATGGGGAGCTAAAGCAAGTTCTTGATAAACAGTTTCTATCCCTCTTTTCCGGGCTTCCAGGGGATTGTCAAATTCAACCTTTTGTCCATCAAGGTACAACTCACCGCCATCAGGACGGTAAACCCCGGAAAGAATATTTACCAAGGTTGATTTACCGGCGCCGTTATCACCAAGCAAGCCTACTACTTCACCGGGGTATACCTCAATATTGGCACCCTCCAGAGCCCTGACACTGCCAAAGTATTTCTTGATGTTTGTGGCCTTGATTACCTGTTTCGCTTCCATGGGCATATCTCCTATAACTTTTTCAGGGAGGGGCGGGTGATTTCCCGCCCCTCTCCTTTTATGATAAGCAAAAATTATTCTTTGTAGAACCATTTATTGACTTCAGGATCATTCATATTCTCCTGGGTGGCAATAACGGCTGGTAACAAAACGTGTTTTTCCAGGTCCTTTTTGCCGTTCAGATAATCCACAGCCATTTTTACTGATTGGTAACCTTCGGCATAGGGCTTCTGGGCTATAAGAGCCTGCACCTCCCCAGTCTTTAGAGATTCTACCTGCGATGGGCCTGCATCATATTCAACTACCTTGATTTTGCCAATTAAATTCTTAGCCTTCAGTCCCTGCACCACGCCCAGGCTCGATACTACGTTAGTGGCGAAAACGCCCTTCAAGTTGGGGTTAGCGAGGACTATGTTTTGAATTTGTGCTGCAGCAGTGTTTTGCTGATCATTACAATACTGCTTACTGACAACTTTAATTTTCGGATATTTGGACTGGATCTGTTCAAGAAATCCATTCTGGCGATCATCGGTAGTAGTAACTCCGGGGATAGTATTTATCAAAGCTACTTCCCCTTCGCCGCCTATTAATTTGGCCAGGGCATCCGCAGCCGCCTGCCCACCCTGCTTATTATCTGACGTAACATTAGCTATAATAAGACTTTCATCTTTAATGTTTGTATCTACTGTAATAATTGGAATGCCAGCCTCTTTAACCTTCTTTAAAGGTTCTATCAAAGCATCGGTACTGCATGGTGCGATGATCATAAAATCCGGTTTCTTGCTTAAAAAACTCTCTACGATGGGTACCTGTTTTGTATAATCCCACTGCGCCGGCCCCTGCCATATTAAGTTTACGCCCAGCTCCTTCGCGGCATTTTCAGCACCTTTTTTCATGCTGATATAGAAAGCATCAGTTGTAATACCAGGAACGAAGGCAATGGTATAAGTTTTCTTTTCCTGTTGTTTGTTGTTTTCAACTGACTGACTAGTCTTCCCAGTGTCTGAAGGCGCACTCTGCTTTTGACTACCGCAGCCCGCCAGGAATACACCCAGGGCCAATAATAATATCGCACCTACTAAATAAATTTTCCTCATGATAAACCATAACCTCCTTTGGAAATAAATTGGAAATACACAGTTAATGACTTTACAATGCGTTACTTACAACCACCCCCCTGTTTTTATTTGATTATACCTCCCCCCTTTTTTAGCAGGCTTCTTTACCATTTTCCCTCCTGGGATTTGGACTATCCTATTAAAGCATGCAAATCATTCCCTTTACCATAACCTCCCAGAGCTATAATAGCTGGCCTATTAATACCTTTTGCACGTAGTGGTTCAACCAGATCCTTCTGAAGATCGACAGGTACTATGGCGCGGATGAGTTGTAATTTGCCCTCGGGCTCGATCAACCATGGTCCGAGTTTGGCCGGCAGGAGCAGGGCTTCGCCTGCCTGAACTGCCTCTGCCCTGTCGTCCGGTCCGTAGATCAGGCGTCCCTTACCGGCCACCGGCACTAAGGCTTCAAAGCGCCGGGGGTCGCCGGGCTGCTGCCAAGGCTCATGGATGGTTAGCCTCTCCATGGCAAAGTAATGGCAGGCGCACAGGTATTCCTGTATATTGTTGCCGCGCTGGATGGTAACGGGCGTTATGTTTTCCGGCTCCCCATCTTCAATAAGGGCCGCCGCCAGGCTGTGTTCGATGTCGCTTTTCCGGTGCTCGTCATCTACCTCCCAGTCCAGCCAGTCCCAGACGAAGACGGCGTCGCTGTTCTGTTGCACTTCGACGATAAAGTTGCCGGCGCCGATGGCGTGCAGGCGGCCGGCGGGAATGAAGTAAGTTTCCCCAGGCCGGGTAGTTAACTTCTTCATCGGAGCAAAGGTGGCGCCGCTAGCGATGAGATTCCGGAATTCCTCCCGGGTCAGGCCCGGCTTGCTGCCGCACCAGACATAAGCCCCGGGATCAGCCTGGTGGATGTACCAGGCTTCCGTTTTGCCCCGGTAGGGCAGGTTGGCCCGTGCGGCGTATTCGTCGTCGGGGTGAACCTGGGGCGGTAAATCTTTGGCCGCATCCAGGAATTTGATCAACAGGGGAAAGTAGTTGCCGTAGCGTTCCCAGACGCCGGCGCCCACCAGGTCGGCCTGGAGCTTATCTACGGCTTCCTGCAGATTAAGTCCGGCCAGGGGGCCATTTTTGATAACAGCTTCCGCGCCCGGGCAGGCACTGATCTCCCAGCTTTCGGCCACGGGCCGGTCGGCGGGTATATCCTCTTTGGGAAACATCCGGGCGATCTTATAACCGCCGAAGGGATAAAAGCGCAGGTGCGGGTGAAATTTCAGGGGATAAAGCACAGCACCGGCCTCCTCCAAAGTGAGATGTGGGAAATGGGAGGTTTGATGTGAGATGCCCGTAGAAACCGGCTGCGCCGATCTCAGATTGAAGCCTGCTTACCTCGCATTTCTCCCCTTCGCTGGCGGCGATGTGCCGCCATAGGTGACTTTTCCGAAACAGCGCCAAGTTAGATCTTCTATAGGCGAAATGAGATATCGATGCCGCTAATTCGTCATTTTGCTATTTCGGGCCAGAGCCTGGACCTGCTCCCAGCCGGTCACCCCGGCGGTGGCGCCGACGGCCGTGGTGGCCAGGGCGCCGGTGGCGTTGGCCAGGCGGGCGGTTTCTTCCAGGGATAAACCTTTAAGCCACCCGGCCAGGAAGCCGGCCGCAAAGGCGTCGCCGGCTCCGGTGGCGTCGACGCAGGCCACGTTAAAGGGCGGCACCAGGAATTCGGTTGCCCGGGTGCAGATATAACTCCCCTGCTCGCCCAGCTTCAGGGCTACAACCCCGGCCCCGGCCTCCAGGAACACCCGGGCCATTTCCCGGTAGTCCTGCTTGCCCGTTAGCATTTCCGCTTCCGCCAGGCTGGGTAAGAAGATATCAGTGTAGGGCAAATAGGGTGCCAGGCTTTCCCACCAGCGGCCGCTGGGATCCCAGCCCGTATCCACACTGGTGGTGATTCCCATTTCCTTCGTTTTTTGCAGCACGGCCGCCGCCGGCGCGCCGTCAAAGGACGGCAGCACCATAGCGTAGCCGATGTGGAGTATTTGGGAATTACCCAGCTGCGGCCAGTCGATATCTTCAGCGCAGACGGCGGCATTGGCTCCCAGCTTGCTGATGAAGCTGCGTTCCCCATCTGGGGCGGTTAAAACGATACTGCTGCCGGTACTTTTTTCATCATCACGGTGGATACCGCTAACGTCCACGCCTTTGCCGGCCAGGGAAGCCATCACAAAATCACCCAGATCATCGGCCCCCACCCGGCCGATGATCGCTGTCGGTACGCCCAGCTTTTGCAGGACAACAGCGGTATTGGCGGCGCCGCCGCCGGTGGCCAGGCGTATCTCGTCAACCTGGACCAATTTCCCCCTCTCCGGGTAAGCGGTTACCGGGCGGGCCACCAGGTCGGCCACCAGGACGCCCAGGCAAGTTACTGCGGCCATAAAAGCTCACCTGTTTCCCTGTTGTACCTGCCGTATTTCTGGACGGTCTGAGTGGGAACGCGGTCGGGGATTTCCCCCTGCAAAGTGGCGGCTGCCCGTTCGTAGGAATTCATGTGCCGGTACCTCCGTTACTATAGCTATTTTGTGGAATATCACTCTGCCCGGGTACACGAAATTGCTCACGCCGGTTGAGTTGCACCTTAGGGACAGTTAATCAGCTCTGGTTGCCGTTACCGCAGATACGGCCGGGCTCACCGGGGTTATTTTTACGGCCGGCAGGAGGGCTTCCACCTGCTCCCTGGTGCAGCTGCTGGCAGTCCACATGGCCGCGTTGGCGGCCCCGGCGGCAACGCCCAGGCGCAAGGACTCCTCCCAGGAATAACCTTTCAAAATACCCACCGCCAGCCCGGCTACCAGGGAATCGCCAGAGCCCACCGGGTTAATTTCTTTGATATGGGGTGGGTAAGCCCGCAGGGCTAGGTTTTCTGTTACCAGCAGCGCCCCTGCTTTGCCCAGGCTGATGACCACTACGGCGATACCCCGGGCTAAAAAATGCTGGGCTGCTGTCTGGATGTCGGCCTCATTTTTCACCGGCCGGCCCAGGATTTCCGCCGCCTCTTCCTGGTTGGGCTTGACCATATAGGGCCGGGCGGCAATCCCTTCTTTTAAACCGGTGCCGTGGGAGTCCAGGATTACTCTTTTCCCCTGCTCCCGGGCCAGGGCAATCATGGCCGGGTAAAGGCCCACACAACTGCTGTTGGGTATGGCCCCGCCCAGGACAACTAACTGGCTGGCCGGCAGGAATTTTCGGTAGGCGGCCAGCAGGGCGTCACGTTCGGTCGCGTTAAGGGCAGGACCGGGCTCAAAGAAGACCGTCTGGCGTTCCGCCAGGGTTTCACGCACGGTAGTAATTTCGCGGCTGCGTTCCTGGATGATAACCCCGTGGTAGGGGATGCGGTCCCGGGCCAGGAGGTTGCCGATTTCGATCCCCGCGGTGCCGCCCAGGATACAGAGAGCCAGCACTTCCGCTCCCAGGTTGCGGGCCATGCGGGCGACGTTAATCCCTTTACCGCCGGCGATGGCCTCCACCTGTTGCACCCGGTTGCCGGTACCGGGGGTGTAATATTCCAGGGTCAGGGTTTTGTCAATGCACGGGTTCAAAGTGACGGTTAGTATCATGATGACCAGTTCACCCTATATTTGTGATGAGTTGTATCTCCGAGAGGATATGTTCAGATAATCAAGGTTTGCGCCCCGACAGCGGCTTTTTCTTTATTTATCGCCCCCTTACTTCCAGCTGCTGTCGCCGGCGGCATGGGTGCCTAATCGGTAATAATCACTTCGGTCATACGGCGTAATTCGGCCACTTTTTCCGGCGGGGCGCCGGCATCGGTGATTAAGATCGCAATCTCTTCCCAGGTGGCGTATTCAATCAGGGCGTCGCTTTTAAACTTGCTGCTGTCGCTGACCACGACAGCCTTTTTACAGCTTTTTACCATGGCCTTTTTGGTTTCGGCTTCGGCGAAGGACTCGGCACAGGGACCGTTATGGGACTCGAAACCGCTGGAACCGAGGAAGGCGATATCAGCTTTGATGACGCTTAAAGAGTTGATGGTCCACAAACCGGCCAGGGCCATGCTGATGCCCCGGACTTCGCCGCCTGTCAGGTGGAGCTTAATCTCGCTGCCTGCCAGGACCTGGGCGGCGCTGACCGAATTGGTTATTACTGTAAGCCCCTTTTTGAGGGAGAGGAGTTTGGCGATGCTGAGGGTGGTACTGCCGGAGTCGAGGATGATCACACCGTTTTCCGGTATCAGTTTCACTGCCGCCTGGGCGATTTTATTTTTAGCTTCAATATTTTCCAATGATTTGGAAGCAAAAGGCCGTTCCAAGAATTCGCTGGTGGCCACGGCGCCGCCGTGGCTTTTCCGGGCGATGCCTTTTTTTTCCAGGTAAATAAGGTCTTTGCGGATAGTTTCGGTAGATACGGCAAACATTTTGGCCACTTCGCCGATGCGTACGCTGCCTTCGGCTACCAGGATCTGGGCCAGCTTGTTGCGACGTTCGGCGGTCAAAGAATTAGGCAACATTTTTCCAAATCCCTTCCGCACTGTATCCCAACCAATTACAATCATAACATTGGCTTTACTTGGTGTCAATATATAAAATATATTTTTTAAACCGGTAGTGAACAACTTCGAGGGAAGTTCATTTGCGGTGGCAGGTAATCGGCTGGCCTCACCAGCCGTACCGGTCACAGGCCGCTAGCCACCCGGGTGATTACGTCTTCCTGGATGGCCGGGTCGAGGGCGATAAAGTAGGTGCTGAAACCGTGCACCCGCACCACCAGATGGCGGTAGAGTTCCGGCCGGCGCTGGGCCGCCCTGAGGGTTTCGACATCGACAATATTTAACATGATATGGTGCCCGCCCAGGTCGCAGTAGGTTTGCAGGAGGGCCGCCAGCTTTTCCGTGCCCTCCCGACCTTTGATGGTGTCGGGCTGCAGGGAGAGGCTCAAATCGGTCCCGTTAGTCGCCAGGCGATGGGGGAAGCTGGTGACCGAGCGCAGGGTTGCTGTGGGACCATTTTGATTGCGGCCCTGGTAGGGGCCGGTGCCGTAGGACATGGGCTCGCCCTTCCGGCGGCCATCGGGGGTGGCCGCCACGTAGCGGCCGTAAAGTACATGGCTGGAGGGAGTATTGAAACCGGCTTTAAAGATACCGCCCCAGGCGTTTTGGCGGCGGGCCAGGGTTGTAGTGAACCAGGCAACGATGGCGGCCGCCAGTTTATCCACTTCGTCAATATCGTTCCCGTATTTGGGGGCGCCGTTGATTAACAGTTGCCGCAGATCTTCATGACCGGCAAAATCGGCATCCAGGGCCTGGCGTAAAGCGGCCGGGCTTACTTGCCCGGTGTCGAACACCAGTTTTTTCACAGCCATCAGGGCGTCCACGGTGCTACCCAGCCCGTGGGTGAGGACGCCGGTGAAGTTGTAGCAGGCGCCGTCAGCGCGAACATCCCGGCCCGTGGTTATACAATCATCGTAAAGACAGGACAGGAACGGTGTGGGGCGCATCTCCGCCAGCAGGCGGTCGGTCTTGTTGTGGGCCGCTACCATTAAATCGATGGCGCTTTCTACCTGGGTTTGGAAGGCGGCCATTAATTCATCAAAGGATGTCATGGCCGTAAGTTTACCCGTGGCCGGTCCCAGGCGGCGGCCGCTAAAGGCCGAGACACCGTCATTTAAAGCCAGTTCCAGACATTTTAGGAGGTTGAACTTGCCGCCGGTGGTGCGGGCGTTTTCCTGGCCGGGTACCACAAACTCCTGGCAACCGGCGATGGCGTAATCCCGCGCCGCCTCCAGGGGGATGCCGACGGCAGTCATGGCTGCGATGACGCTGGTATCATTGTGAATAGATGGTATCCCCAGTCCTAGTTTCATTAGTTCGCAGACCTTGTAAAATAACTCCGCCCGACAACCCGGGTGATAGCGGAAGGCAAGGGAAGGCTGGGGAGTCCTGAGCTCGGCGGTGGCCTCCAGGCAGAGTTCAGTAAGTTCATTGGCGGCATCGCTGCCGTCGGCCTTCTGGCCCCCTACTAGGATGTTCTGGGAAACAGCCCAGCAACTGCTGCCGACGACGAACTTGAGCCAGAATTCTTCCAGCAGGGCCAGGGCTTCCGCCCGGCTCAGGCGGCCGCTGCTGATATCCGCCTGGTAGTAGGGATAAAGAAACTGGTCCAGGCGGCCGAGGGAAAAGGCATAGGCATTGGGGGCCTGTTCCAGGACCATGGCCTGCCAGACCAGCCACACCGCTTGCAGGGCTTCCCGGAAAGTCCGGGCCGGCCGGGCCGGCACCCGCTCGCAAATGCCGGCGATGGTTTCTAATTCGGCCCGCCGCCGGGGAACGGTTTCTACTTGCGCCAGCTTTAAGGCCAGGTCGCGGTAACGGTGGGCCAGCAGGATGACGGCGGTGAGGGTTTCTGCCATACTCTGGTAATAAAGCTGTTTTTCCTGGTTACCAGTAGCGTTTTTTTGGCCGGCAATTTCCTCTTGCAAGCCCAGCAGGCCCCGGCCCAGGACGCGGGTAAAATCAGGTACCATGTGGCCCAGCACCCTCTTGCCGATGCACAGGGCTTCTTCCTGGGCCCAGCGCTCGGCCTCGGTCAACAGGGCGGCCGCCTGGCGGTCGTAGGGATCGGCAGACAGGTGGTCCTGGACATCGGCGGGAATATCCTCCGGGTCGTCCAGGCCTTTGTACAATTCATAAGTAGGCCGGAAGCCGGCTTCCTGGGATCCGACCAGGCAATCATCCGGCCCGATGTCTATGGGTAATTCCTGCATGATGGCTTTAAATACGGCGGCGCTGGCCAGGGCCGGCGGCAGGCCGGCAACTTCAGTTTCCCGGCGGGCGCGGGCCTTAATTTGCTCCAGGGTGATCCAGGACACAGGCCGGTCGACGGCCAGGGCTCTGGCTTTGAGGAGCTCAATACGGGGATCCATATTTGTTCCCTCCAGAAGTAAGGTTTTTCTGTACGAGTGATGATAACTATCAGGGTCGCCCTAAATTTTTCCGGAGAAGGCCCTCGTGGGAATTGGACGCGTACATTGCTCATTACAGTATTGACGGGGGATGGAGCAACCTGTTTTAGGCCTACCGGGCGATATGAGCGTCTAAACCTTCTTCCCGCCAGAGGGCCTGGATGGCGGCCATTGTTGCCGGCTCCGGGGGTTCGGTCCCCTGCAGGGCATATTCCCGGCCGAGGGCGCGGTACTTTCCTTCCCCCAGGCGGTGGTAAGGCAAAAGCTCAATACGCTCCGCCCGTGGAGCCAGCCCCAGCTCTTTGACCAGGCGGGCCAGGCCGCGCTGGTTGGTTGCGCCGTCGGTATAACCCGGGATAACCGGCACCCGCAGCCACACCGGCACCCGGCTGGCGGCCAGGAGGCGGCCGCTGGCCAGGACGGGTTCCTGGCTCGCCCCCAGGAGGGCCTGATGTTCTCTAGTCTCACTGAGCTTCAAATCAAACAGGACTAGATCCAAATACGGTAGCAGGCGGCCTAAAACGCCCGGCGCACCATAACCGCTGGTATCCAGGGCTACATGCAGGCCGGCATCCTGGCAGGCCCGGGCCAGGGCCAGAGTAAAATCGGGCTGGGCCAGGGGTTCGCCGCCGGAGATGGTCACTCCGCCGTCGGAACGGCGGTAAAAGGGGCGGTCACGCTCGAGAAGGGGTAATAGTTCGGCGATGGTGATTTCCCGGCCGATGCTGGCCATGGCTCCCGCCGGGCAGGCCTCAGCGCACCTGCCGCAGCGGCGGCAACGTTCCCGGTTGCGCTCAATGGCCGTGCCGGCTGCGTTCATGGCCAGGGCCTGGTAGGGACAGGCTGCGATGCATTTGCCGCAGAGGAGACATTTTTCCCGGTAGTAAGCCGGTTGCGCCCGGGCTTCCTGGGACTCCGGGTTGTGGCACCAGGGGCAGGTCAAGGGGCAACCCTGTAAAAAGACGGTTGTACGGATGCCGGGGCCATCCTGGACGGAGAAGCGCTGGATATCGAGGATGCGCCCCCGGATTGCGGCTGCCATCAAACCCAGCCTCCTCCAGCCGGGAGTAATTCTGGCGGCGCAATAGTAATTGTAATACCCCTGGCTTCTAACTGCTGCCGGTGTTCCGGGTGAATGCCGGCATCGGTAATTAAACGGTGGGCTTGATCAAGGGACGCCAGATGGGCAAAGGAGGTTTTGCCGATTTTGGAGGAATCGGCCAGGATGATGACCTCTTCTCCGGCGGCCAGCAGGCGCTGCTTAAGGGGAATCTCCAGGAGATTGGTCACCGAGAGACCTCCTTCCAGATCAATACCGCTCACGGCGACAAAGCTTTTTTGCACTTTAAAGCGGGCCAGGGCGCCTTCGGCCAGGGGGCCGATCAAAGCGTGGGTCCGGGAGCGCACCACCCCGCCGGTCAGGATGAGGTTAAGATTAGGATTGTCCATGAGCTCCAGGGCGATATCCAGGGAATGGGTAACAACAGTGAGGTTTTTTCGCGCCGGTAATAAGCGTGCTAACTCAATAGTAGTGGTGCCGGCATCGAGGGCGATGGCGGTATCGTCGGCGATAAGCTCCATGGCGGCCCGGCCGATGGCCCGTTTTTCGGCCTGGTGCTCGGCGCGGCGGTTGCTTAAGGGAAGCTCGATGCCGCCACCGTCATCGACGGTAGTTACCCCGCCATAAACCTTTTGTAAGATACCCCGCTCGGCCAGCAGGCGTAGGTCGCGGCGGATGGTCACCTCAGCCACGCCCAGGGCGGCGGCCAGGTCGCCGGTTTTGATGAATTTATTCTTCTTGACCAATTCGACGATCGTTTGATGCCGTTCTTGGGTTAACATTGTTGCTGCTCCCCGATTATTTTTTGATCTATTATATTCGTTTATATTCGTTAAAGGAGGCGATTTTCCTGCTGATTGTGATAAAATATTTATCAATAATTATATATAGGCGATCAATAACCGATCATTGCCTGCGCGCTGGAATGACATCGAATAAGCCCTGCACGTTGTCGGGCAGGGCTATCAGGGTTGTAACGAAACCGATGTTATGTTCCCTTAGGAAATCAGGCCAGCCCGGCCCGGCGGGCGACGCGTTGGACGGCTGCGTTGGCTTTTTGCCGGACCTCTGCGGCATCAATAGTCTTCAATTCGCCCTTTTCCATGACGATTTTACCGTCAACCATGGTCAGGGTGACGTCTGAGCCTTTAGCCTGGTAGACCAGCTGGGTGTAGACGTTGACGCCATCTGCCGGCTGGGTGTGCAGGCCCTCCAGGGAGACCAGGGCCAGGTCGGCCTTCTTCCCTACCTCCAGGCTGCCGATTTCCTGCTCCAGGCCCATAGCCCGGGCGCCGCCCAGGGTGGCCAGCTCAAAGACCAGGGGCGCCGGCATGGATGTCGGCCCGTGGCGGGGTTTCTGGATCAGGGCCGCCAGGCGCATCTCCATAAAGGCGTCCAGGTTGTTGGCGTTGGGGGCGCCGTCGGCCGCCAGGGAGACTACCGTCCCCCGCTCCAGGAGCTCCGGTACCGGGCAGATGCCGGAGGCCAGCTTTAAATTGGAGGAGGGGCAATGGACGACCCTGGTGCCGGTGCGAGCCAGGACCTCCTGCTCTGCTTCGTTAAGCCAGATGCAGTGGACCAGGATGAGGTCCGGCCCGGTGAGGCCGATGTCGTCCAGGTAAAGGACGTTGCGCCGGCCGTGGAGTTTCTCCACCAGTTCGCACTCCCCCCGGTTTTCCGAGGCGTGGGTATGGACCTTGACGCCGTACCGGCGGGCCAGGTCCCGGACCGCCTGCAATAACTCTTCCGTGCAGGAAACTACGAAACGGGGTTCAAAGGCGTACTGGATGCGGCCGTGGTCGTAGCCGTGCCATTTCTCCAGCAGTTCGACGCTTTCTTTTAACGAGGCCGCCGTGGTCTCCTTGAGGCTCGCCGGGACGTCGTCGCCATAGTCCATCATCACCTTGCCGGTCAGGGCGCGGATGCCGCTTTGGGCGATGGCCTCGATGGCGGCGCCGGTATGGTGGACGCTCTCCATGTCGACGATGGTGGTGGTGCCGCTAAGGAAGAGCTCGCCGATGCCCAGGAGGGCGGAGTAATAAATCGATTCGGCGTCGTGGGCGCCCTCCAGGGGCCAGATGCGCAGGCGCAGCCAGTCCAGGAGCTCCAGGTCGTCGGCGCGGCCGCGGAAGAGGGCCTGGCAGAGGTGGATATGGGGCTGGATGAGGCCGGGGATCACCAGCTGGCCCCTGGCGTCGATGACCCGGTCGGCGGTGGCTGGTGCCCGGCCGATGGCGGCGATGCGGTCGTTTTCGATGTAGATGTCACCCTGGAGTACCTCCCGCCGGGGGTTCATGGTCACCAGGATGCCGTTTTTAATGAGGATGCTCATACTTTCTTCTCCTTTAGCCCGGCCAGGATTTTTTCCGGCGTGACGGGCAGCTCGGTAATGCGGACGCCCACAGCGTTGTGGATAGCGTTGATGACGGCCGGGACGGTAGGGATAGTGGCCGGTTCCCCTACTCCCTTGGCGCCGAAGGGACCGGTGGGTTCATAAGATTCGACAATCAGGGGTTCCACCTCGGGCATATCCATAGTGGTAGGGATCAGGTAGGTGGAAAAGGAGTTATTGACAATCCGCCCCTCTTGCAGGTGCACCTTTTCCAGCAGGGCCATACCGACGCCCTGGCCGATGCCGCCGGCGATTTGCCCTTCCACTCCCTGCCGGTTGACGGCCCGGCCGACATCGTGGGCGGCCACCAGCTTCAGGACCTGGACCTGGCCTGTTTCCGTATCTACTTCTACTTCGGCGATCTGGGTACCGAAGGCATAGGGCCAGTACGGCGCCCCCTGGCCGGTCTCCCGGTCGACGGCCGTAGTGTGGGTGACGAAGCTCCCCTGCCCTACCAGGCGATAGCCGGCCAGGCGGGCTCGGGTGGCAGCATCGGGATAAGGGATCTGCTTTGCCGGGTAGCTTTTAACGTAAATTACTCCTTCCCTGGCCACCAGGCCGGCGACGGTGTTGACCCCCAGCAGGGTACGGGTGTACTCGAAAAGGGTTTCCCGGGCCTGGCGACAGGCCATTTGGACGGCGTTGCCGGAGGCGTAGGTCTGGCGGGTGGCCGCCGTAGTGCCGGCATCGGGGGTGGTATCGGTGTCGGCACTAATCACCGTTACCCAGGTGTAGGGAACACCAAGTTCGGCGGCGGCAATCTGGGCCAGGACGGTATTCGAACCCTGACCGCAGTCCACCGCCCCGGTGTGAATAGTGGCCGTGCCGTCGTCGTGAATCTCGACGGTGGCCGTGGAAACATCAGGGAACCCGTTGCCATAACCGGTGCCGTAGAAGAAGCAGGCCATGCCGGTGCCGCGTTTTTTCATACTGCATACCTCCAAACTCAATAGGCATAAGTTTGGCTAAGTGCCGCGCCTGGCAGGGAGTATCGGGTATAATGCGCCTACTACCCATCTGTCTTTTGCCCAGGGATTAAGTCTGCCGGGGACCAGCCGGCGGCCCGGGCCGCCTGGAGCATGGTTTCCGTCAGCCCGACGCTGCTCTCTAGAACTTGGCCGGTAGCGGTAACATCCCCCTGGCGGAAGGCGTTGAGCCAGCGGATGGTAAAGGGGTGCAGGCCCAGCCTGGCCGCCAGTTCATCCATCTGGCTTTCGTAGGCCAGGGGCGGCTGGGTGGCGCCGAAACCGCGCATGGCCCCGGTGAAGGGGTTGTTGGTGTAAACGGCGTAGGCATCGACTTTGACATGGGGAACGACATAGGGACCCGTAGCGTGGATGGCTGCCTTGCGCAAAACGTTAGGGGCCCAGGAGGAATAGGCGCCGCTGTCACCGATGATCTCCGCTTCCAGGGCCGTCAGTCTGCCCTCACTGGTGGCCCCGGTTTTATAGCGCATAATCATAGGATGGCGCTTGCTGTGGGCCTGGAAAGACTCTTCCCGGTCGAGGACCATTTTGGCCGGTCGCCGGGTATGCACCGCCAGGAGGGCCACCAGGGTCTGCAGGGTCATATCCTCCCGGCCGCCGAAGGCACCGCCTACCATGGGGGCGACGATGCGGATGCGGTCCTGGTTCCATCCCAGCACCCGGGCTACCTCCGTCCGGTCCCAGTGGACATACTGGGTGGACACGTAAATTACCAGGTGGCCGCGCTCGTCCAACCGGGCCACGGCGGCCTCCGGCTGGAGGAAGGCGTGGTCCAGGAGCTGGGTGCGGTAGGTGTTTTCGACGACCACGTCGGCAGCAGCAAAGCCGGCCTGGATATCCCCTTTGCGGATGGGCAGGTGGTAGATTATATTCGCCCGGTCGGGATGGACCCGGGGCGCTGCCGGTTGCATGGCGGCCACCGGGTCCAGGAGGGCTGGTAGTTCCTCATAGTCTACTTTTACCCTGGCGGCCCCTTCCCGGGCCGCCGCCGGGGTAGTGGCCCCGACCAGGACGACGACGTCGTTAACCGAGCGCACCTCCTCCCTCGCCAGGACGGGCATATCCTGGAAGAGGACCCCCTGGCCGTTGTGGCCGGGGATATCCCTGGCCGTTAGGACACAGAGGACCCCGGGGACAGTTAAGGCTGCCGCGGTGTCAATATGGATAATCCGGGCGTGGGCATGGGGGCTGCGGACAGTATGACCGTAGATCATCCCCGGGAAGGTGATATCGGCCGGGTAAACGGCCTGGCCGGTCACCTTGGCCCGGGCATCCCCCCGGGCGGGGGAAGCGCCGATAATGGCCACAGGCATCATTCCTTTCGCTGGTAGGATTTAATTGCGCATGGCTAAGGCCCAAACAGGAAGGTTAACTGGCCCTGTTAGTTATATAAAAAACCAGGCAACCGTGATCCGACAACGAAGGTAGACCTTCGTAGCCGGGCAATTTGCGGTTGCCTGGTAGAAACCCCCGGTCCCTATTGCCGGGGATATACGAAGCAATGGTGAGACCGCCTATTAAACGCTGTTACTTTATTATTCGCTTCCCTGCCCCATAATTCCTGCTGCTGATTTTAAAAAATCCCGCCAGAAATTCCTGCCTTTTCGACCTGTGGCTGGACGGTTTCCCGTCCCCGGCAGAGGGCTCGCTACGCTTCCCGGATACTTAATTCCGGGGCACAGCGCGGCTGATTATCCGGGGGAGCTCAGGGGCGAGGATCATGCCCCAAATATGCCGGCCAGTTCCTCCTCTGTTATATCCCAGGTCAGGTTATAGGGGGGGAGCTTTTCTTTCCTCATAAACTGTGGTAAACCTTCATCTTCACCCTTCATCCCGGCCTGGCGGTTGAACTCCAGCTCCGTCTGCAAGACCTCCAGCCCGAGTTTATTCAAGTAACCGGCGGGAAGCCGGGTGTTATAAATAGCGTTTAAGATATCGACCACTTTCTGCGGGTGGGCGGCTGTCGCCGACATGAGGAAGGCACAAAGCCCTAGGGCGTCGTAGGCGGCCCGGCCAACCTGCATCTGTCGGGAGAGTTCCTTTTGCCCGGCTGCCTGGTGGTGGTCAACCGGGGCAAATACCGTCAGGCCGGCGGTATGGTCGGCGCCCATGGGCGAGGTAATATAGGTTATGCCGGTCCCTTTCACACCCCGGGGGTCATAACCGGAGATAGCCTGGTTTTTCACCGTCGGTACCCGCTCTACCCCCAGGACCCGGCCGCAGTAACCGGCACCCATACCCAGGAGGCGGCCGGTCAGGGTGTTCTGGGGGATTTCTTCCAGTAAAGCAGTAAAGCTGGCGGCGTCACCGAAGGCGGCGCGGCCGGCTTCAGCCATTACGGCCAGGGCGGCACCGATATCGATGGTATCTAGGCCCCAGTCATTACACCAGTAGTTCCACCGGGCAATGGCATCCAGGTCGGCTATTCCCAGGTTGGAACCCATCAGGCAGAGGGTTTCATACTCCAGCGGGGCTACAATTTCTTTGCCGTCGGGACCGGGAATGACAGTGGAGCAGCGGATCACGCAGCTGTCCATGCAACGCTCGCTGTGTTTCCCCTCGCCGCCCCGTTCCTCGATCAACCGGTAAACAGCATCGCCGCCGATGGCTTCCACCCCGGCAAAGGTTCCCTGGCGGAAATTCAGGGTCGGCAGGGCCCCCAAGGCGTTGGTCAGGCCCATGGTTTCGGGCGTACCGTATTCAGTCAGGGTCTTAATGCGGTCGCTGCCGGCTACGAGTTTGTTAAAGGCCAGGCGGGTCGCGGCAAAGGCTTCTTTACGGGCCGGTTCTGGTACCGGCCCGACCTTTCGGGGGATCAGGATGGCTTTAAGACGTTTGCTGCCCATGACGGCGCCGACGCCGCCCCGGGCCGCCAGCCGGCTGGGACGACCATAAACGTCGGTAACGGCGACGCCGGCGGCATAAAGCTGCTGTTCGCCGGCCTGCCCGATGGTTATCAGGGCGTAATCCCGGCCAAAATCAGCGTACAGGCGCCGGGCGAGTTCATAATTACCCAGCCCCAAGTAAGTGGTGGCCGGGAGAAATTTAACGTCCTCGTTGTTAATTACTAAGACCTGCCACTCCGGCGCCCGGCCTTCCAGGACCACTGCCCGCAGGCCGGTTCTGGCCAGGGCGTCGCCAGCTGTACCCCCGGCGTTGGCTTCCTTAATACCGCCTGTTAAGGGGCTCTTGCAGCCGATGGATAAGCGGCCGGCGCTGGAAACGCCCCGTCCTGCCAGGGGACCGCCGGCCAGGATCAGTTTGTTTTCCTCACCAAGGGGGTTACACCGGGGCGGCACCTCGTTTTTAATCAGCTGCGAGGTTAAATAACGCCCGCCCGCCAGGGGATTTGCCAATTCTTCAAATTTCCCTTCGCCCCTGGTTAAATCAACACGTAACAGTTTCAAGTTTCCATCATGCCTTTCCAGGATTAAAGTCCTTATCTCAGGTTATTACGCCATCTAGAGAGCGCGATTTTTATGCCGTGGCCATAAAAGAGGTCAAAACCGGTTTCTACTTCCAGGAGAGAGACAATCATTATCAATAATTTCATCAGTGATTCTTAACGGCTCATCTACCTCCGGCATACCCAGCTTAATCATCAACAGGAATAAACTATCGATAATGCAGAGCTGGGAAAGGCGGAATTCCATGGTGCCGGTAAACTCGGACAGATAGCTGGTAGCTCCATAGAGGCTCAAGTTACTTAGCCGGGCAATAGGTGATTGGGAATTATTGGTCAGGGAGATGATTGTGCTTCCTTTCTCCCGGACTATTTCTAACGCCTCGATAATACTCTTGCTGGCGCCGCTGAAGGAGAAAGCCCAGCAAACATCTTCCGGCTTAAGCAGGGCGCTGCGGAACTTTTGCTCCCGCTGGTCCTGGGGCAGGTAACCGGAACGGCCCAGGCGTAATAGTTTATGATAGGCATCAAAGGCGGTCACCAGGGCGCCGCCACTGGCCAGGAGAATAATCTCCCGGGCTTGCAGGAGGGTCCGGGCTACCTGGAGCAACACCTGGACGTCCAGGCGTTCCAGGGTACTCTGGATGGCATTTATTTCTTTATCCCTTACCTTGGCCACGATGGTTTGGGGATCGTCGGCCTCGGTGATGCCATAAGCGGGACCGCTGTGGCTGGAGAAAGCTTCCCGAGCTAGATATAAGCGTAGATCGTGGTAACTATTGAGGTTTAAACGTCGACACAGGCGGATTACAGTCGTCTTACTCGTTTTGGCCCGGAGGGCCAGTTCGGTAATGGACATCCGGGCAGACGCTGCCGGATCCTGGAGAATGATGTTTACTACTCCCTTTTCTGAAGGGGGTAACTGCTCGCGAATTAAATGCAATTCCGCAATTAAACTCATGCCCTCACCCGCTGCGAAATTATGTTACCTATATTAGCTTGATATTACGTAACGATTTTACTATACTATTCGCCATTAAAATTATTTTTCCTTCTTGTACAGACAAATCATAGTTAAAAAATTCACGGGTGAAAATAAAAGAAGCCATCTATCTTTTGATTAACCGCTAACCCAGATAAACGGCTTCTTTGCCTGCCCACATCTTTGCTTTGGCAATTGTATTATACGTAACAAAGTTAGGGGGCATCAACTGGCATTTTGGTTATCTTGGTACTATAAGGACATGTTAGCGGCTTTTACCAGGAAGGATCGATTGTTTTTTGACTGCAGTAGCTTTTTGCTACCGTTTATGGCAAGATCTGTTGTAAAGGAGTAAAGGGTAATTTTAGGGCCTCCGCCACCGCCGGGCAGGTTACCTCCCCTTCGCAGACATTGATCCCCCTGGCCAGGGCCGGGTCTTCAGCCGCGGCTTTTTGGTAGCCCAGGTTGGCCAATTTTAAAGCGTAAGGCAGGGTGGCGTTGGTCAGGGCGAAGGTGGAAGTCCGGGCGACAATGCCGGGGATGTTGGCGACGGCATAATGGATGACGCCGTGCTTGAGATAGGTTGGGTTGCTGTGGGTTGTCACCCGGTCGACGGTGGCGATGCAACCGCCCTGGTCAATGGCCACGTCAATGATCACCGAACCTGGTTTCATCTTTTTAACCATCTCTTCCGTCACCAGGTGGGGAGCCCGGGCGCCGGGGATGAGGACGGCGCCAATAAGGAGATCGGCGTAGGCGGCCGACCGGGCGAGGTTATAGCTGTTGGACATGATGGTTTGTACCCGGCCGTTAAAGTAGTCGTCCAGGTAAGCCAGGCGGCGGGGGTTGTTATCCAGGATGGTTACCCGGGCGCCCATCCCGGTGGCTATCCGGGCGGCATTGGTACCCACGGTGCCGCCGCCGACAATGACGACGTCGGCCGCCGGAACACCGGGAACTCCACCCAGCAGGATGCCGCGGCCACCGTAGATTTTCTCCAGGAATTGGGCTCCCAGCTGGACGGCCATCCGCCCGGCTACTTCACTCATGGGTACCAGTAAGGGCAGGCTACCGTCGGCTAGCTGGATAGTTTCGTAAGCTACGGCTGCTACCTTCCGGCGGCGTAAGGCGGCAGTCAATTCGGGTTCGGCGGCCAGGTGCAGGTAGGTGAAGAGTATCTGGCCGGGTTTAAAGAGGTCATACTCGGCGGGCTGGGGCTCCTTGACTTTTAGGATCATAGCAGCTTCCTGATAAACCTCGCTTGCTGCGGGGCGAATAGCGGCCCCGGCTTCCTGGTAGGCGGCATCGGCGATACCGCTGCCCTCACCGGCACCTTTTTCAATAAGAACCTGGTGCCCTGCCGCCGTCAGGGCGGCTACCCCAGCCGGGGTGATGGCCACCCGGTTCTCCTGATCCTTGATTTCTTTGGGCACACCTATAATCATGTTCGCTCCTCCTAAAAATAGCTTGGCAATAAACTTGGATTGAAGACGATCTTCCGCGGGTGGTGAGTCCTGCTCCTGACAGAGGCAGCACTCAGCCAACTACCTGCCTCCACGTAAGCTTCTTTCCATAAGCTTAAAAGTTGGTGCTTACTTCCGGGGAGTGCTCTCCCTTTGTATATTGCAATTTTTATGCCAGGAGGATTAGGGGCCGGGTGACCCGTCATCTACCTTTTTCCCGTACCCCTTACCCGGAAACCGCATGAATTCTCGATTTACATGCTGCTCTATTTTACGCCGGTTAAAGGCGGTAAGGGGTATAATCGTACCACTAGTAATTCTAGTAATTGAAGTATTACCGCCATCAACCAAAGGTGGTAATAAAAAATGCCATCCACTTTTAAGGATGGCATGCCTGTAAGGCCAACTCGGTGGCAGCTATTGTTGCCACGTGGAAACTATGCCGGCCACTTTAAGCCTAACTTTTTGATCTTACCCAGGAGGGCCGTATGGGAGAGTCCCAGGGCGCGGGCGGCTTTACGGGCCGAACCATGGCTTTTCAAGGCCTCCTGGACGGCGTTCGCCTCGACGGCCCGGACGATCGCCGCCAGGGTCTTTGCCTCCGGTTGCGGGTTCCCGCTGAGTAATGGCCCTTCCCAATTATAAAGCCAGATATGCTCCGGCAGGATTTGGGGGCCGTTGACCAGATTAACAGCCCGTTCCAGGACATTGACCAGCTCCCGGATGTTGCCCGGCCAGGAGTAAGCAGTTAGTTTATTCAGGGCGGCCGGGGTTAATTCCGGGACCGGGCGGTTGAGATGTTGAGCCAGCTTATCCAGGAAATGTCGGGCCAGCAGGGGGATGTCTTCCCGCCTCTCCCGTAAAGGCGGCAGGAAGATAGGGACCACATTAAGACGGTAGTAAAGGTCTTCCCGGAATAAGCCCTGCCGGACCATAGTTTCCAGGTCGCGATGGGTGGCGGCGATCACCCGCACATTGACGGGCTCTTCGCTATTAGAGCCCACCCGGCGGATCTTGCCTTCCTGGAGGACCCGCAGCAGTTTGGCCTGGATAGCCGGGGAGGCTTCGGCGATTTCATCAAGGAAGATAGTTCCCCCTTCAGCGGCGGCGAAGAGGCCGGCCTTACCCCCCTTACGCGCTCCGGTGAAGGCGCCGCCGACATAACCAAAGAGTTCGCTCTCCAGCAGTTCTTCCGGCAGGGCGGCACAGTTGACGGGTATGAAGGCTTTCTGCCGCCGGGGGCTCTCCGTATGCAAGGCCCGGGCGAAAAGCTCCTTCCCGGTACCGCTTTCACCCCGGAGAAGGACGGTGGAGTCTCCCAGGGCGACCATGCGTCCCATGGCGATGATGCGGTTGAAAGCTGGGGCATTGCCGATGAGATCGCTGAAGGTGATGGCCTCGGGTTGGGCCAGGGTATAGACCATCTGCCTTAATTCGGCAATATCTTTCATGGTGGCCACGACGCCGACCACCGTACCGGCAGGGTCCCGCAGGCAACGGCCGCTGGTCAGGTGGCAAATCCTGCCCCGGGGTCCGGTGAGATCGAGTTTGATATTGTTGTAGGGCCGACCGTCAGCCAGACAGCGCAGGATGGGCAAATCCGGCCCCAGGAAAGAAGCAATGGGCTGTTCCAGGGCTTCGGCGCGGGTAACCCGCAACATTTTCTCGCCTATGGGGTTGAGGGAGGTAATGCGCCCGTCGGCATCGATGGCGACAATGCCGTCACTTACAGAATCCAGGATTATTTGCAGGCGTTGCTCTCTTTCTTCATGGGGCAGGAGCCGGATGGTCTCGAGCTGGCGGACCCCCTGAATGGCCGCCAGCTCGACCTGGAGTTCCTCCCTGGAGAGGTCAGGCCGGTCCTCTATTTCCAGGTACATATTGTCCGGGATGACTTCCAGGGAAAGGATATTCAGGCCATGGCGGGATACTACCCGGGCCACGTCGGCAATCATACCTACCCGGTCGGCAAACTGGAGGCGTAGGCGCATGGGGTCACCTTCTTTACCAGGTTCTGGTTCGAATATCTCACTGGCAGAAATTTTCTCCGCCTTCCCAAGCCGGACTCATGAAGACAGAGGTATATGATCAGGGGTCCAGGTGCATAAGCCGGCAAATCAGGCGCTTAACCTTGAACAGAGCACATTTTATTGGTTGCCGGTGAAGACGTTGACCCTTTAGAAGGGATCTGCTGCAGGCAAATCTTTAACCAATTCTTCCAGACCAAGTTCCTTCAGCCTGGCGGCAGTAGGAATACCATTCCCGGTCCAGCCGCCCAGGGCGTAGTATTCATCCAGCATGATGTCCAGGTTGATGGTCAGGCCCTGGCGGGAGAGTTGGGCCCTCTCCGGCGGGACCTTTTCGATCTCTTCCGGGTTGGCGTAGACGTCCAGGGGTTCCTGCAAAGTACGCGGCGGCAGGGAGTCGTCTTTGCGGCTGAAACCGTGACGGACGTTGTACATCCTTTCCAGGTTGACGATGCGTTGGCCGATGCGCATGATCTCTTCGTCGCTGATGGGGATGCCCAAGGCCCTCAGGCCTTCAGCCAGGTCAGCCGGCAGGATGGCGTAAGTTTCGGTGAAGGCGAACTTGCAAACGCCGGCGGCGTCGGCCAGGGCGTTGCAGGTTTCGGTAAAGCGGACCATCTGGGGCTTAAATTTCTCCGCAGTGACCTCCATGAGTTCCGGCCCGCACTCCGGCAACACTTTGGCGGCTACGTCGGTCATCCCGGCCACGTCAATGGTCGGCAGGGCGTAGAGGTGGTCGGCGCCGCGGTTGCTGGTGGCATGGCCCAGGCCGAAGGCCTTCAGCACCCGGCCTTCCTGGCGCGGCAATTCCACCCCTTTGACCTGCATGGCAAAGTATTCGCTGCCGTGGCCCAGGCGGGCGCTGGCTTCCTTGACCCCGTCGGCCAGCAGCTCGCCCGTACCCCGGCGGTAGGCGATGTCTTTGATCAGGCCGATAATGGTTTCCGGGTCGCCCCACGCCAGGCTGTACCTGGGGTCGTCCAGCAGGCCCTTTTCATGGGCCTCCATAGCGAAGGCGATGACCAGGCCGGTGGAGATGGTGTCCAGGCCTAGTTCGTTACAGAGTTTGTTGGCGTAAATGACCAGCTCGATATTGCCGTTCCAGAGGTTGGAACCCAGGGCGTTAGTGCTTTCATACTCCGGCCCTTCGTTTACCGGTGTTTTGAAGGGACCGTCCGGCACTTCGGTGATGCGGGCGCAGCGGATGGGGCAGGCGTAACAGCCCTGGGTTTTCACCGTATAGCGGGCCACGGCCGCCGCGTTTATTTCTTTGCCCAGGGGAAATTGCCCCCAACGGTGGTTCTTGCTGGGCATGTCGCCGCTCATATTCTTCAAGTCAATCAGGCAGACGGTACCCCACTGGCTGTACATCTGGCTCTCCGGGTGGTTACGGACGGCCGCCGTTACCCGGCGGACTACTTCTTTAAATTCCGGCGGGGTTTCTACCCGGTGGCTGCCTTTGACCACCAGCGCCTTGAGGTTTTTCGAGCCCATGACGGCCCCCATGCCGGTGCGGGCCGCGGCCCGGGCGTAGTCGTTGATAATACCGGCGATACGCACCAGGTTTTCGCCTGCCGGGCCGATGGCAGCTACCCGGCTGCCGGGGTACCGTTCCCGCAGGGTCTTTTCCGTTACTTCTGTAGTCTGGCCCCATAGGTCGCCGGCGGGGAGTAATTCCAGGTTGTCGTCCTCAATATGCAGGATTACCGGGCGGGTGGCGCGGCCGCAAAAGACGATGAGGTCGTAGCCGGCTTTACGCAGTTCGGGGCCGAAGAAGCCGGAGCTGTTGGCGTAGCCGTAGGCGCCGGTGGCCGGCGACTTGGCTGTTACCGTATAGCGGGCCGCCGAGGGCCAGGAAGTACCCGTCAGAGGGCCGGTGGAAAAGATAAGCAGGTTCTCCGGGTCCAGGGGTTGGACTTCCGGGCCGACATGGTCGTAAAGCACTTTGGCCGCCAGACCGCGGCTGCCCAGGAATTTTAGCAAATCCTCCTCCGGCGTGGGTTGAAGCTCGATTTGGCCGGTTGTTAGATCTATCCAGGCTGTTTTGGCCATGGGGATCACCTCTTTTTAATATTTGGCGGGATGGTAGTAAGCAGTGCAGTTAACCTCCGCTCATCAGGCTGAAGAAGTCTACCTGGTCGCCGTCGCCCAATGGGGTATGAGGCCATTGCTCCGGGGCCAGACGCCGGCCGTTAAGGGATACGGCTAGAACGGTCGCCGGGTCTTTACCTGCCAGCTGGGGGTATCTGGCGGTTAAATACTGCCATAAGGTTGGCAGGTTGGTAGGCGCTTCCAGGTCAAGGGTTGTCTTCGTGGCACCGACGGCAGCCTGAAAAAAACCGTAGAAATTAATATGGACCTGCATGTTATCACGCCTTTAGCTCTCCTACTTATAACTTCAACTTAATATATCCTTTCTAAATTCGATATAAGTTAAGGAAATCCTGCCGCCGGGTGGGATTAATATTGAGAAAACATTATTGGTCGGCCGGTAGGATTGCTTAGCTGTCAATAAAAAAGCCAGCCCCATGTTCTTTGGCCGGCTTTTTGGGAATCATAACGGGCTCATAACGGGCATATAGCTTATTTGATGGTCTGTTGCTAAATCAGCCTGGCAAATTCCGCCACACTGGCTATCTTAATGCTTTTCTTGAGCAGCAGTTTCAATTTCCCCAGGTCTTCAATCGTGGCCAGCTTCTGTTTGACGGAATCATCGACTACCACTAGCCCAACCTGGTCCTTTCCGTTCCCACTGCCAGGCGGGGTAGAATATCCTTTCTTATCCGGTAAGATAGTGGCCTGACATCCCCCTTATCTGGTATAATTGGCATTGGAGGTGGTATACCAGATGGCTACCTGTCAGGCCGTCGTTTTAACCTGTATGGATTTCCGTATCCAGGGCGCTGTAGCCCAATGGTTGCAAAAAAAGGGGCTGGCCGGGAAGCATGATTACTTGGCCCTTCCCGGTGCAGCCGCAATTTCGTCGATGAGGGCAAATTGGCACTGGTCGAAGACTCCTACCGGCTCCATCACATTAAGGAAGTTTATCTGATCCATCATGAAGATTGTGGTGCCTATAATCTTGGCGGCCTACCGGTTGCTGAACAGCTGTACTGCCAACGGCAGGACATGGAACTAGCGGCGCGGTTATTAAAACAACGCCACCCCGAGCTAAAAGTATACCTTGCTTTTCTTTACTTGGATGGCCACGTGATTGAATTGGCTACATTTTAGGTGTATGCTGTTTCTGCCAAACCATAAAGTTCAAAAGCTGACGGTATTGCCTGACCGGGAATTGCCGGAAATAATGACCATATAATATTGAGGAAAGGCCCCGGCTCATGCTAATACTCAATGTACCAGGGGCGTCCCCAAACAACTATGATTAGTTTATCAAATTATGAGCTCATTAAGAACACCGAAAAAGGGTTTTTATGTTACCTGCATTTCGCAACTATAAACTGGATGGCTACCACACAATAATTATAACTGATGGTGATGACAATGATGCCAAAAAATGATAAAAAAGATGATTTTTCCACTCTGTGTCGAACCTTAATAAATATATAGTGAAGTAGGCATGGGACGCCAAGCTAAAGCCGATTTTCTCATACCCCTTCCCGAACCAGGCTTGCGACTTTCGCCGCACCTATCTCTCCATTACAAGACCAGTTAAGACCCAGATTATTATGCTTACGCTAAAGGCGTGTTGATTGCGACCTTCTTGGGAGGAAAAGGGGGCTAGTAACCCTTCTTACTTTAAGTGTAAAGGGATCTTAGTTGAGGGCAAATATCATTTGTTGCTGTATAGGCAAATTACCATATATTGCCTTGCAATAGGTTAATGGTTTTTATGCAACGCTAGTGCTGCTGCACCCTATGTGAGCTATAATTATAATCAAGTCTCATTTAGTTACTCCCAAATCGCCAGTCTCTTAATTATATCCCTGGCTAAACGCACACGTTTCTCAAGAGTAGAGGCACTAATTACATCCGGCAAGTCGCCGGCGGTGTGATAATAATTATCCATGGTAGTTAGCCAGAAGACCGGGATTCCAATCTCCTCGAAGGGAAGATGATCGCTGTTAGGCCGCGGAGGCACACTCCATTTCCTAACAGTTATACCCGTAGCTTGTACTACTTCTTTAACAAGGGGCTTAAGAACCTGACTCACTCCAATCTCAACCTCACCTCGGTCGGAAGCTATGCCGTCCAGGCAGACCACCGCCTTAAAATCCCCAAGTTCTTGACGGTGCCGTAAAATGTAATCTCGCGATCCCCAGAAGCCCAATTCCTCGGCACCGAAGAAAATAAATTCAAGGTTAAGGTTGCAATCTGCAAAATCATCGATTAATTGCATTACTGCCGCTGTACCGGTAGCGTTATCCATAGCATGGGGACCCAGCCACATGCTGTCATAATGGGAAAAGATCAATATGCGGCCACCTTCAGCCAGACCGGTCCCGCGCGGTAAGGCCCTTATGTTGTAGCCAGTCTCCTCCTGTATCTGAACGGCAACTTTAAGCTCTATACTCTTTCCCACCTGAGCTGCCTTTTTAATTTGGCGTAACTTTGCGAGGATACTGCCAAGGCCGGTATAGAACCGACGACACGGTCGTAGTTAGTAGCTCCGACTCGAATCAGATCCTCAGTCAAGTTATTACCCAGGATTACTCCTGCGGCGCCAGCCACTTCCGCCCTTGGGCAGCCTCATAGGACTTCAGGGCATCAGTTAGGATCACTTGTCCTTGAACTTCTCCCGATTTTAAGACAGCGAAATCCTCAGGAGTACCTTGCCCCACATAATTCAGCCTGGTAATGATGCCGCCAACCGGTGTTTCCCCTGAATAGGCCAAGGCTTGGCAAGGAACATTTGTTTCTCTTACATCCCCCACGAGGCATAGCTCAGCCGTAACCTGATGAAAATTCAGGTAGCGGAAGGGCTCTCGCACGTATACAACATCAGCATTTCCAGCAAGAAATTCCTCCAGGAACTTCAACACCTGCTGCTGGCCAGTAGTGCCCATCCATCGTGGGCCCATGCTACATATTTGACAAAAGTAGGTATAGAGGCTTCCACACTGATCTGGCCTTAAGGTACCTGTCATCCGTTTTTCCATCTCCACCCCACCCTAAAAATCAGGTTCTTCGCAGTTTCGTGTGGGTAGAGCAATTTTTTTGCGTCCGCCCTTGACATGGAGCCTCGCACCCGTTTTTCCAAGGGACAAGGGGGCAGGATAGTTTCGCTTGCTGCCCCTTGCCAAATCAGGCTAACACGGGTATTCTCCATGTCAAAGGCCTCCGCTTCGCTTCGTTGAATGGTCGTTAAAAAAAGAACAAAAAATGATCACCCACACCAAATAGCGAGGAGCCAAAAATTAATATGCTTTAGATCGTAAAATAGAATTGACCCTAGATCGTCAAATAAAACTGACCCACCTTGTGATAAAATCTCCCCTGAGAGGGGGAGGAAAAAGAGGTGGTCAGTATGCACAAATGGCAGTGCATCAAGGCACTGCATACTCAAGGGGCCGGCATCAGGCAGATAGCCAGGACTGTGGGGGTATCCAGGAATACCGTCAGGAAGTACCTGAAAGAAGCCAACCCGCCCCAGTTTAAAGCCAGGGAGTACGTAAAAGAACTGGACAGGTTTCTGGAAGAAATCAAGATTATGCTTGCCAAGGGATATATCGGCACAAGGATTTACAACGAACTGGTAGATAAGGGCTATCAAGGCTCCCTGGCCAGCGTCCACCGTTACCTAAGATCCATAAAGGCAGAAGATAAGGCAGCCAAATTAGCCACCACACGGGTAGAGACCGGGCCGGGTAAACAGATGCAGTACGATTGGAAGGTGTGGACGCTACCAGTAGACGGGAAGCCCGTGAAAATATATCTCCACGAAGTGATCCTGTCTTTTAGCCGAATGAAATTCTACACCTTCTCTTTAAGCATCACCACCGCCGATGTGATTCGGGACCTGGTTGAAGCCATTGACTTTTTCGGCGGTTATGCCCCGGAGTTGGTGATTGACAACGGCAAGCAAATGGTTATCACCCACCAGAAAGACGGTATCATCCGGTACAATGACGAGTTCCTTAAATTCTGCGGGCTGTATGGCATCCAGCCCTCAGCTTGCGAAAACTACCGTCCCCGGACCAAGGGAAAGGTAGAGCGCCCCTTTTACTATGTCCAGGAACACCTGCTGCGGGGTCTGGAGGTGGCCGGTTTAAACGAATTCGCTGTAAGGCTTTCAGAGTTCCAGGAAGCCTACAACAAAAGGTCCCACAGCAGCTTAGGCCGACCGCCGGAGGAGATGTTTGCCGAGGAAAAAGGATGCCTTCTCAAAATACCAGCTGTCGAACCGGCCTTATTACAACATAAAGAACCCCGGAAGGTGAGTAATGACGGCTATATATCCCATGACGGCAATCTCTACCCCGTACCCCTGCGCTACTGCTTAAGGAGGGTGTGGATCGAAAACATCTACGGCCGGCGCGTGAAGGTATATGACGAAGGAGGGGCGCTTTTAGCGGAGTTCGACCTTGAACTTAGAAAACAAACCGCCCGTCCCCTTCACCCCGAATACGAAACCATCAACCGTCACTACCAGGAAAAGAAACTAAAGGCACGCTCGGCCCTGGTAGAGAAGTTCACCAGCGCCTTTGGTGAGGACGGCCAAAGGTATCTGGCAGGCCTGTGCGATAAGAATGGGGCCAACCTGTACTGGCACCTGACCGAAATCTTAAGCTACCAGGAGATATATACCCGGGAAGATATTGCCGCAGCCATCAAAGAATGCTTAAAAATCGGCTCTTATCACAAAAACAGTGTAAAAAGGCTTTTAGAACAGATGAAAGTCGCCCCCCTTGCGCCAGCGGGTGACCCGATAAATTTAAATATGCCACCGGTTAGAATCAAACGGGACCTCTCCTGTTATGCCCTCCCGGAGAGCGAGGTGGCGGCAGTATCATGAGTAACAAATTAACCGGTTACCTGGAAAGCCAGATGCAGTCCTTAAAACTAAAGGGGATGCTTGCCCATTACCAGGAGGTAACGGAGAAGGCCTCACAAAACAACCTTTCTTATACAGAGTACCTCTCCCTTCTCTTCGAAGAGGAGTTAAAAAGGAAAAACGAAGGCACGATCAAGACGAAAATCAATAAAGCACGTTTCCCTTTCATCAAAACCCTGGAGGAGTTTGACTTTAGCTTCCAGCCCTCCATCTGGGAAAAAGAAATTATCGCTTTAGGCTCCCTGGATTTCGTGGAGAAAAAGGAAAATATCATCTTCCTGGGTCCCCCTGGGGTCGGCAAGACCCATCTCTCGGTGGCCTTAGGTATAAAGGCCTGCATGGCCAAATATCGCGTAGCATTTATCACGGCCCAGAAGCTTTTAGAAGAACTACTTTTGAGCACAAAAGACGGCAGCCTTCTCGACAAGCTGCTGGGTTACTCCCGGCTGAACCTTCTAATCATCGACGAGCTAGGCTACATGCCTGTAAGCAAAGAACAGGCCAACCTCCTCTTCCGCCTTGTCTCCATGCGCTATGAAAAGGGGAGTATTATCTTGACCAGCAACTATAACTTTAACGAATGGGGGGAGATATTTTCCGACCAGGTGGTGGCCGCGGCCATAATTGACCGGCTTGTGCACCACGCCCGCATTTTCTATATTAACGGCACTAGCTACCGGCTCAAGGGTAAACTGAAAGCAGCCAATGACCGTTAATTCGGCAGCGAGGCTATCCCTTCATTCCCTTTGGCGCATGACTTGAAGCTTATTATTTTTGTTCCTCAGTGGGTCAATTTTATTTGCACATAGTGGGTCAATTCTATTGACAATCAACAAATATGCCTTGTGGGTTGCCTGGTTGAGTTGAATAGGCTGAGCGGGACAAAGAGTATTAGGCTGTCCCGCTCAGCTAAACATTGGCTACGGCTACTATCCTGAACGCAATTTATAGACACACGTTTTATCTACCCATTCCCATGCCTTATCCATACCTATCCTGTCATCTACCCCAAGTGGGTTGTCCCTTATTTCCAAATTCGGATTATTACACAAAGCGCTCCAAGATATACCGTCCTTCCTTATCCCGATGGAGCTTGCCACGCTCGCGTATTTCACCCCATGCGATTAGGATGTCTCGGTAGTCAGCCTCTGGCAGGTTATTCAATATATCGACAAAGTAGAAGGGACCTTGCTTGGCCAACTCCAGAATAGATTCCAAAACCCCTTTCGCTGAACAACTTAAGTCACTCATTGATTTTCCCCCCCCCCGCCTTTCATTTCCTAGTTTTCTGGCTATCTTAAAATACGCGCTTTTTGCCATTTAATCCATCCTGGTGTTGCTGATAACATTGGCATCTATATAAGATAGTCCTTGAGTTGCACCCGGTCTTTAAAGGCATACTCCAAACGTTCGTAAGCCGCATTGGTTACTCCCTCTGGAATAGTGGCATCGATGCCGAGCTTGCCTGAAGTTGGCAGGCTACCCTTGGGCAACATCCAGGCTTTTGTGCTGGGGTCGAGGTGCTTACCGCGGGCACCAGGGATAATGATAACGTCTTCTGCTGGTTGAACCCGCAGGGAAAGAGCCCAATCTAGCTCCTCTGGGTTATATATGTCTATATCGTCGTCAGTGACGATGGCGATTTTAACCTCAGCAACGGATAACAGGGCCAACAAAGCGTTCTTGCCCTCGCCTGGCCGTTTGTGGATGGAAGCGACTAGCTCCCAATAACAGCAACTACCAGGCGTAGCCAAAATATTCACCGGCTGCACGCTAGCTTCCAACAACGCCCGCCAGCCAGCAGCCTCGGTGACCGGCGCGGCTAGCCAGTCATTCTCCCAGGGCATCTGCAAGGCATAAAACATGGCGTCCTTGCGCATGGTAATGGCTTTATAGCGCACGACGGGGTTCCACTTAACCTCACATTGCAGGTGGGCGAAGTCACCGAAACGGCCTTCATCTTCTGTCCAACCGATAGGCAGAATTTCTCCTTCAAGGACAATTTCGGCATCTGCCGGAACCATCAGATCGACCGTCTCGCACTTGACTATTTCCACCGGTGCGCCGTGCAGGCCACCAGCATAAATTATCTCATCGGCGTTCATAGGCGCTTTATAGCTAGCAGCTGTCATCTCGCAAGGGTGACAACCTAGGGCGACAGCGATTTCCAATGGCTTGCCCTGCTGATAGGCACGTTCATAGTAGAAGCGCATATCGGAGGGCGATACGAGGTCAATGCTAGTTTCTTTAGGGTTCCTATACATAAGCCTATACATGCCGACATTGGGTCCATAAACAGGATCTTTGGAAAAGACCACCCCGCTTGAAAGATAAGGGCCACCGTCTTTAGTATGCATAAAAGGTATAGGCAACTGGGTTAGATCGACATCGTCGCCCTTTATGATAACTTCTTTACATGGGCCAGTCGCTACTTCCACTGGTGGGATGGGCCTGGCAATGGCATCGGCAAACTTCTTACCAATATCGTTGGTCCCTAATGCAAAAGCCATGCGGGGCCGGGTCGAGAGTAGGCCCATCACCACGGGGATGTTGTAACCCTTCACTTTCTCGAAGAAGAGAGCCGTCTCCGATTGGGCCATCAGGGCTGAAAAATAGCGGGGGTCAACCTCTTTTTCGACCCGGCGGATGTGGCCGGCTACCTCCATACGCTTGACTAGGGTCCTTAAATCCTCAGTCATGTAATCCACCCCTATTCTATTTTTTAAAACTGGCCTTCTTGTTTCCCAACCTGATTGCTAAGATAGGTGAATCGCTAGAGAGCGGTGTTCCTCAAAACTTGCTGGCGTTAAATCATAACATGACTAATAGCTGCAAATTAAGGTGGCGTGAGGGAATCAGGGCTCAACGTTAACCCTCCCCTCAGCCTAAACCCTAAACTTCCTCCAGCACTTTACCCTTAGTCTCGACCCCTAGGGTCAGGACCAAGAGCGCGCCCAACCAGTAGAGGGCGGCAAAGATGATCCAGATGGTAAAGTAGCTCTGGGCGGCCATGAGGGTGCCAAGGACGATGGGCGCCACAGCAGCGGCAATCCGGCCTGGCGCCGCCGCCCAGGAGGACCCTAGGGCACGCAGGTGGGTGGGATAGAGCTCCGGCACGTAGGTCACCACGCCAACCGAGCCCTGGTCAGCGAAGAAGAAGAAAAGGGCGGCAAAAATAAGCAGTAGCTTGTGGTCGCTGACGCTGCCGAAAATAAGGCCAACTAGGCCGGCGCAGGCAAAGGTGAAGCCGATCAGTTTTTTACGACCTATCTTATCGATGAGTAACACCCCGATGATGCGACCCAGGGTACCCGTGGCTGCGATAATTACTGTGTAGGTCAAGCTGCGCACAAGGGTGAACTTAAACATTGTGACAAGGATCGAGGGCAACCAGAGCATAAAACCGAAGTACCCGAAATTCAGGGCGAACCAGATACCCCAGGTGACGATGATACGGACCGCGTACTTACCGGAAAAAAGTTCGGCTAGACTGCCGTTATTGCCCTGCTGGATAGCCATGCCCGTTGTCTCTTTGCCAGCTTCGTTAATTATCTCCTCAGTAACACCAAGGCGCTTTAAGGATTGTTTGGCTTCATCATGCCGCCCTTGGGCAACTAACCAGCGTGGCGTCTCCGGGATCACGCGTCGAGCCCACCAGGCTAGGATAGCTGGAAGAGCGCCGACTAAAAACATGCCGCGCCAACCAAGGAGAGGCAAGAGGGCGAGGGTTGTACCGGCGGCCAGCAGCTGGCCGGCGGGAAAGAAGACCGGCAGGAAGCTCACCATTCGGCCGCGTACCTTGGTGGGTGCCATCTCCATGATCATCACGGCATCCAGGGGAATGAAGCCGCCAAGGCCAGTGCCGGCCATAAAGCGTGCCCACCACAGCGAGACGGAGTTCCAGGCGAAGGCCGCCAAGCCGGTCAACAAGCCGAAGCTGAGGACCGTCCCTTGAAAGGCAAAGCGCCGTCCCAGCTTATCAGCTAACGGCCCCCAGACATACTGGCCCAGCACGGTCCCCCATACGGCGGCGGAGGCGACTAGGCCAATAATTACCGGCGATAGGTTAAACTCCTTGGCTATGGAAGGCATGATGTAGGCGACCAGAGAAGTATCGAAGGAATCAAACAAAAAACCGGCTGCAGCCACTACTAGCATGTACTTCATGAAGGAATTGATGGACAGCTTGTCGATGCTCCTAGCCACCTGGAGTTCAGTCAACAGGACGCCATTTTTACTCAATCTAAAAACCCCCTTTTCATGATATTATAGCGTTACATTTTTTAGATGTGTAATCCCTTCTGAAATAACTTTTACATTTCTCGGTACAGAGCGGCCAAGCCTTTGTTCAGCCGCCATCCCTAACGCCTCAGCTCGCAAAGTATACCTTCGGTCAGGGCGATCACCGCCGTCAGGCCGTGCTGCAGGGCCATCTCATCGACTTTAAACAATGAGTGATGCAAGGGGTAGGCCGCTTCCTTGCCGGAGGAAATGCCGAGGAAAAAGAAGAGACCTGGCACTCCCTGCAAATAGAAGGCGAAGTCGTCGCTCGCCATGATCGGCCGGGCCTCCACCACCTCCAGGTCGGGCAGGTCCGCGGCCAGGATCTTTTTGGCCAGCTTGGCGACATCGGCGTGGTTGACCAGTGGGGGCACCTCGCGCCGATACTCCACGTTGATTTCCACGCCGAAGGCCGTCGCGGCGCTGGCCGCTGTCTCCTTGAGGATCCGCTCGATCAAGCGGTCAGATTGATTGCTGATGGAGCGCGCTGTGCCCCGTAGCACCGCGCTGTCGGCCACCACGTTGGGGGCCCGGCCACCAGAGATTTCGCCCACGGTCAATGCTACCGGGTCCATGGCATTCAGACGGCGATTCAGGGCTGTATAAAGATTAGTCACCAGGGTAGCTGCTGCGGCAATGGCATCAGCACCATTGTAGGGTGTGGAACCGTGGCAACCTATGCCTCTAATTGTAATGTCAAAATTGCTCTCGCCCGCCATCAACGGTCCACTACTGATAGCGACACTACCAACGCGATATTCCGGAAGGACATGGAAGCCTAGAATGCAATCTACGACGGGATCCTTCAAACAGCCAGCTTCTAGCATCTTCTGAGCGCCGAGGTTTGTCTCCTCCTCCGGCTGGAAGATGAAGACAATGTTCCCGACTAGGGATTTTCGCCTTTTGGCGAAATAGCGGGCAGCGCCCAACATAACCGCCGTGTGTACGTCATGTCCACAGGTATGGCTCAAACCATCGACGGTTGATGCGAAATCCACTTCTGCCTTCTCCTGCACCGGGATAGCGTCGATATCGGCCCGTAAGGCAATAGTAGGTCCGGAGACACCTCTAACCACCGCCACCAGGCCATAGCCCCCATTAATTCGTCTAATCTCCAAATCTTGCCCATCGAGGAGATCAGCAATGAAAGCCACCGTATTAACCTCGGCGCCACTTCGCTCGGGATTCCGGTGCAACTGACGGCGCCAGCTGCATACTTGCGGGAAAAGTGACTGGGTCTGATCTTTTATCATCTAAACCTCCGGAACTACTTCCTCGTGACCTTCCTTCTCACCCCGTGGCGGCGTCTCCACGACCAGGTCACGAATAACCTTGCCTTTCTTGGGCTCTATCGTCACGTTGCCTTCAATGATCGTCGTGCAGGCTAGCTTGGTATTACCGTTAACACGTACGTGACAACCGGCGCACTTGCCGATCCGGCACGAGGCGTAGTAAGCCAGGCTATGATCGAGATTTTCATAAATATAGCGCAAAGCGCTCATGACCGTCGTGCCTTTAGCATAGGGAACGGTATATTCCTGGTAATTAGGCTCTTTATCCACTGCCGGATCAAACCGCTGTACCTTAATTTTTATAGTTTCTATAGCCTCGCTCATTGTTCTCATCCCTTCTGCCCGTAGTCCCGGATTACCCGTTTTGGCTGGATATAGGCGAGATCCACGTCTTCAATCCTCTGGGCCATCCCATGTTCATTCTTATAAATAACAACGTTTTTAAGCCAGTTCACATTATCCGTCTTGGGAAAATCGCGGCGGTACAAAGCGCCCCGGCTTTCCTGGCGGGAGAGGCTGCTACGAGCCACCATCTCTAGCACCACGGATAGATTTTCGAGTTGGATGGCCTCTATCCACTCTTTGTTATAGGCTCGTGCCTTGGTGGTAACACAGACGGTTGGAAGCTTCTCCCGTAAAACTGCAATACGCTTCAGGCCTTTTTCTAAACCCTCTTGGTCACGTACTACTCCGACATTCATCCAGGCGATATCCTGTAATTCTTTGCGAAGCTTAACGACATCCTCGCCCTTTTTGGCCTCCAGGCTAGCAAAGAGACGCTGCTTGATAGCCGCCACCTGGTCCATATCAATCTTGCCTTCTCCTACCCCAGCTACATACTCAGCAGCATAGGTGCCAGCCCGGTAACCCCAAACCTGGGTCATAGTCAGAGCGTTGCCAGAGATGCGATTGGCCCCCATAATGCTCCCAGTACCCTCACCAGCGGCATATAGGCCAGGAATATTGGTCTCACAGCGCTCGTTGATCTTGATTCCACCATTCCAGAAGTGAGCGGCTGGTGCGGTCTCCATGGCTTCCTGGGATAGGTCGGGTAAAAACTTTTTCATGTTAAAGCCGCCATAACGCCAGTTGGATATATTCTCAGGGAACCATTCCGCCGAATAGTCGAGAATGTTCTTGGGCAGGTGGCGCAAGGACAGGTAGGTGCCGTTGTTGGGGCTGCCCCGTCCCTCCAGGACCTCCACCATGGCGGCGATGGAGTTGACGTCGCGAGTGCTATGTTCCATGCGTTCGGGGTCCCAGCGCTTCATATAGCGTTCGCCAATGCGGTTTAAAGCATGGGTTTCCAGGTATGCGCTAAGGAGGTAGGTGAAATCTACTCCATCTAGGGAGTCCGGCTTAATCAGGGTGTAGGGCAGGAACATGGGGAACTCCATGTCGATGAGTTCGGCGCCGACTCGGTAGGCCGCCGCCAGGCAGTCGCCAGTAAGATCCTCCGGCGCCGTGGTATGAGGATAGACCCGCATGGCGCCGCCGGCGCAGATGATCACCGCCTTGGCCTTGAAGGCGTAGAACTGGCCGCTGGCGATATTCAGGCCGCAGGCACCCACTACTCTACCGTCCTGGGTCAGGAAGTCGGTGATCATGATGTACTGCAGCAGGCGGATGTTGTCTCGCTTGCGCATCTCGGCACTACCCACGCGCGCAAATTCAGTCCCGGGGATCCAGATGCCACGCGGGTAGCTATGCCCTGGTGCATGGGTTAGCTTATCGACCCTTGCGCCCATGTCCACGACCTCCCGCACTCGATCTGGTGCCTCTTCACAGTGGATCTTCACCAGGTATTGATTGTTAATGAACTCGGCCTCGCGGATCATATCCTCGGCGAATTTATCAGGGTTATCTCGTAAGTCGCCGGGCAAGCCGAATTTTTCTACACAGCTTTTACTGTCCACGTCGATGTCGGCATCCGCCGTCAAGGTGGCTCCGGACTTACCCACCACGCCCTTGCAAGCGACGACTACCCGCAGGCCCTTCTTGGCCGCCTGCAAGGCGGCTCTGGCTCCAGCACCTTCACTACCGACGATCAGAACGTCACAAATGATAATTTCGTCCGCTAAGTTGTCGATGCTTGACATGGCCATCTCCCCCATTTATCTAATCGTGTGTAAATTCCTATCCGCCCTGGATAGCAATTCGTAACCATTGGCAGTGACCACGACGTTCTCCTCGATATCAAAGACGCCTAAGTCATTGACGATCCCCGGTTCTACCGTAAAAGTCATACCAGGTTGCAGGATGGTATCATCGTATACGGCGTTATGGGGCGGCTCGGTGCTGTTCAGGCCAATGCCGTGGCCCATGCGACCGCAGTCGAAGCTCAGGTCAATGCCGCGCTCCTGCATGGCCCGGCCACACTCGCGGGCGATCTCAGCGATGGGCATCCCGGGCGTAATTTTAGCGATAGCCTTCATGGTAACCGCGTGAGTAATGTCCCAAAGCCGTATCTGCTCGCCCGTCGGCCCGCCCACCACGCCGGCGCGGCAGTAGTCGGTGAAGTAACCTCCTACCATAGCGCTAATGTCTAGCCAGACCATATCACCCTTTTCCAACTTGCGTTCGGTGGCAATAGCGCTGATGCGTTCGTAATTCCCCTTGCCCGAAACTATAATTACGAAACCAACCCCCTCAGCCCCGCCTTCCAGCATGAGCCGTGATACCCGACGGGAGATTTCCTTCTCAGTCATACCTTCATGGATCTCATCAAAGACGTGGTCCAGGGCGTAATCAGCCGCCTGACAAGCTAGACGTAAGAAATCGATCTCCGAAGGGGACTTAATCATCCGCAGATCCCAGAGAATCTTGGAAATATCCTCAAACTCGGCAGACGGTAGCTCTTTACGCAATGCCTCTAAATGCTGGTAATCGATCCCCAACCGTTGCTCGCGGCCCAACTCCATGCCGATTCGGCCCTGATTCATACCCAATTCTGTCATAATCTCTTTCACTTGGCCAATGGGTGTGCCAAGTAGGCTATCGTAACTACGTACATCGGTAACGACCGAGCGGGATTTTGCCTCCGGCACTACGAAACTATGCACCAAGAGCACCCCTTCTCCATCTGCTGGAATAAAAAGCCATGTAGCCCGGGCGTGGGTTGTCCAGGGCGTATGGGTACGGTAACCCGTGAAATAATAGAAGTTACTTTCAGCGGTAATTATCGCGCCTTTCATACCAGCTTTCGCTAATCCTTGCTGCAGCTTTTTAATCCGCTCCTTGACTTCTGCGACTGGAAACTCTAAGTAACGCATCAATAGTCTATACCTCCCTAAAGATCTGCCTATTTCGCTTTTTAGGTCTTATATCTGTCTTGTATATATTTCCGCAGGAAACTGTTAATTAACACTTTAATTAAATGTTGCCTGTATTCCCTACCTCCCCTTAGTACCGAGCTTCGGGGCTGGGTAATATCAGCAGCCATGTTACCGGCTTCTTCTATGATACTATCACTTAGCGTTTTTCCGATTAAGAAGTTTTCAACTTCCCTCAGGCGCATCGGTTGCGGGCCAACCGGTCCGGCAGCGAAGCTGCATGAAGTAATCGAACTATTTTCATACCCTAAAACTACTGCTACATTGATGACCGGCAAGGCTAAACTACGCCGTCGGGCTATTCGCTGGAAATTGGAACGGCAGTTTGGCCTTAAGGGAATATATATGCCGCTGACAATACTGCTGGTGCTATCTATCTTCGACTTTCCCGGCCCTGCATAGAGATCTTCTACCTTCATAACTTGCCGGCTACCGTCCGCCAGGGCAATTTCAGCTTGCGCTTCCAGGGCCACCAAGGCGACTGCAGTATCGGCCGCCGGCTGGGCATTGATAATATTACCAGCTATCGTGCCGATGTTGCGGATTTGCAGGCTACCTACCAGAGCGGCGGCTTCAGCCAGGGCCGTAGCCTTTTCTCTAATTAACCAGCTGGTAGCCGCCTGGGTATGAGTTACTCCGGCGCCGAGGAAGATTTTATCCCCCCTTTCCTCGATGACATTTATTCCTGCAATACCACGGATATCAACCAGGTATTTTGCTTTTTTACTTCCCTTTTTTAGATCCAGCATTAAATCAGTACCGCCGGCAATCACCCGGGCCTCGCCATTGCCAGAGGACAGCATCTTTAGGGCTTCCGCTAATGTTTCCGGACGAAAGTATTCCTGCCACATGTTTTCACCCCCTCATCAAAACCCTTTTTCCTTTAGTAGCTGGCGAATTTTTTCGGGCGTAGCCGGCAATTCCGTAATTCTAATCCCCACGGCATTATAAATGGCATTGATAATGGCTGGCGCTGTAGGTATAGTAGCGGGTTCGCCGACACCCTTGGCGCCAAAGGGACCGGTAGGTTCCGCTTCTTCAACAATTAAACTTACAATGGGAGGCACGTCTTTAGCTGTAGGTAGTAGATACTCGGCAAAGGTAGGAGTCAGCGGTCTACCTTTATCGAGAATTACTTCTTCAATTAAGGCGTAACCCAGACCCATGGCCACCCCGCCTTCGATTTGCCCTTCAATGGCCAGGGGGTTGATGGCCCGGCCGACATCGTGGGCGGCAACTACCCGCAGTACGGTGACCTCACCAGTGTCGGTATCGACTTCAACTTCCACCGCCTGGGTAGCGAAAGTATAGGATGCATAGGCGTCCCCCTGGTTGGTTTCCGGGTCGACATCGGGAGTGGTATTATTGAACCAGCCCCAACCCATAAATTGTTTGCCTGTACGCCGGCAATGGCTGGCCACATCGGCCATGGTTAAGCCGGTTTTTTCGCCGGTGTAATATACTCCTCTTTTTTTGAAGGTAATCCCCTCGGGTTCAACCCCGAGGAGTTCGGCTGCACCCATAAGGAGGCTCCGCTTCAGTTCGCCGGCCGCCTTCTTAACGGCATTGCCCGTAACATAGGTTTGCCGGCTGGCCGTACTGGGACCGGCATCCGGAGTAGTAGCAGTATCAGAGGTTAAAACCATGACATCTTCCGGGAGGATGCCTAACTCCTCAGCAGCGATGAGGGCGATCATTTCTGTAGAACCCTGGCCTATTTCGGCGCAACCGCTTAATACCGTAACAGTACCATCTTCGCCTATTTCGACGGAAGCTGCGGAAGCATCCGGTCGCCCGAAACCGTATCCAATGGCATACATCATGCAACCATAACCGATACCCCGTTTTTTCATCTTGCACCTTCACCTGCCTTGCCAGGAGCTTCCCAAGGATGGGTTTCCAGGTATTTTTTAACCTCGGCAAGGGTTGCTTTTATACCAATACTATGTTGCAATACATGGCCGGTACCGGTACTCAACCCGGGCGCCAGGGCGTTTTTATATCTGATTTCCCAGGGATCCATATTTAAACGTGCCGCTAAAGCATCTATTAAAGATTCGTGGGCGAAGGCGGCCTGGACCACCCCAAAACCGCGCATGGCACCTGAGGGCGGGTTGTTGGTGTAAACGGTATAGGTATCTACTTTGATATTGGGGATGTAGTAGGGACCGCTCAGGTGTAGGCCGGCTTTTTTGACGACATAAACGCCAAGGGAAACATAGGCCCCCGTGTCACCGAAAACTTCTCCTTCTAGAGCCAAGAATTTCCCCTCTTTACTTGCTCCCAGACGGGCTTCTTTGATAACCATAGGGTGACGCTTGGTTGTTGCGCGCATGGATTCTTCGCGAGTAAAACGGACCTTTACAGGCCGGCCTGTTTTTAAAGCAGCCAGGCTCGCCAGGATCTCTGTGGTGATATCGTCTTTGCCGCCAAAGCCGCCCCCAGTAGTCATTTGGATTACCCTTACTCTGTTAACCGGCAGGCTTAAAACAGGAGCTATTTGCCGCCGGTCGCGAAAGACATACTGGGTTTGGGTCCAAACAGTAAGGTTACCCTGGTGATCTACTGCCGCTACGCTACATTCCGGTTCCAGGTAAGCATGCTCGACGCACTGGGTGTGGAAGGTATTTTCGACGATTACGTCACACTGGCTGAAGCCGGAGTCAATATCACCTTTCCTTACTTTTGTATGCTGAACCAGGTTGCCTTTTTCGTGAACCAGAGGTGCGCCCGCTTGTAATCCCTCTTCGGGGGAGAAAACGCCAGGTAATTCTTCATAATCAACTTGGATGAGCTGGAGAGCCGCTTCAGCTGCCGACTCACTTTCAGCCACTACTAGGGCTACAGCATCGCCATAGCAACGTACTTTCTCATCGGCCAGAACCGGTTGGTCCAGGTAGACGAGGCCATAACGGTTTATACCCGGGATATCTTTGGCCGTGAGGACGGCAACGACACCCGCCGACTCTCTGGCTTTCGTACAATCAATACCCTTAATCAAGGCATGGGCGTGAGCGCTACGGAGGGCCCGGCCGTAAAGCATTCCAGGTAAAGAGAGATCATCAGTATAGAGCGCTTTACCGGTAGCCTTATCGCTAGCATCCCGGCGCCGGACCTTCCGGCCAATAACGCTGAATCCTTCCGAGGTTGTTATTTCATCAATAGGGGGAACCTGCCCGGAAGCAGCCTTAACCGCTCGTACTATTTTTTGATAACCAGTACAGCGGCAGAGATTTCCTGCTAATGCCTCCCGGATTTCTTCTTCTGTGGGATGAGGGTTTGTTAATAGTAATGCTTTAGCAGACATAATCGCCCCAGGGGTGCAGAAACCGCACTGGATGGCGCCCTCGTCAATAAAAGCCTGCTGCAGCGCATCGAGTTCGCCGTTTGGGGCCAGGCCTTCAATGGTGACTATTGCACAGCCGTCTACGGCTATCACAGGAACAAGGCAGGAATTAACAGCCTGGTTGTTAACTAAAACGGTGCAAGCGCCACATTCGCCCTGGCCGCAACCCTCCTTAGTTCCGGTTAACCTTAAATGTTCCCGCAGAAAGCGCAGCAAAGTAAGGTCGGAATCTACAGTAGCTGTTACGGGTTGGCCATTGACTGTCAGGCTCACCTGTTGACGGGACATTAAACCTCACCTCGCTTCTATCCCCAGCAGCTCTGCCGGTTTTTTGACTACCAGCTGGCGGATTTCTTCCTCGGTCAACCCCTTTTCGAATAAGCACTGGGCGAAAACCCGTAAGGACTCGTGAGGCAGGGGATTATGCCTCTGACCGGCATCGCTAATTAAAACGGTGTGTTCCACGCCGATAATTTTGATGGCGGCAAAGACTTCCTCGATGGTGGCGTAATGCCACATAGGCGAAACAGTGCAGTAGCCGAATTCTGCCGTAGCCCCCAGAGCGACAAGCTCCTTTAGTTGCGCTACCGATAATTTCGGGACCTTGAAAAAGGGATGGGTAATAAGGATCTTTTCTACACCTTCCGACCGTGCCGCCTGTACCAGGGCCAAGATCTCCTCCGGCGCCAGGTGGCAGGTACCTAAGATAGCGCCGTAACTGGCGACGAGTTTTAAGACCTCCCGGGTATTACCGGTAAGATTATTTTCGCTATCGAATATGGAAATTCCCGCTATTTCCTCTTCCCCGCCGGTATTTCCCCCCTCCTGAACATCATACTTACCCCGGGAACCGTGGATGCGGGCATGGTAATCGGCGTCGATGGTGGGCATCCAGACGACTTTGCCGCCCATTTTCAGGGCCGCTTCCACCGCGGCCGGGTTAATGCCGCCGACGTAAGTATTGAGGACGATGCCGCCGAAAACCTGAAACCCTTCCACCTGCCGGGAGACCTCCCTGGCCCGGGAGACGGTGCTCTCGTGGTGGCACTTCAGTACCATCCCCCCCATCCCCGCTCCAGCGGCAGCCTGTACAGCGGTATAATCATCACAGATCCGGGGAAAAAGACAGGGATGGGTATGAACATGGAGATCAATGGCCCCTTGCAAATCGACAAGCATTTTTTAGCCCCCTACTATTCTTTTAGTTCGATGGCTCCAGCCGGGCACCACTGGGCGCAGAGACCGCATCCATCGCAGGCGTTTCTATCAGCCCAAGTCCGGCCTTCTTCCTGGTGGATAGCGCCGTAGAAGCATACCCGGCTGCAGATATCGCAGTTTTTACAAAGACTCATATTGATGGTAGCAAAACGCGGGGGCTCCTGGGCCAGTTCTTCTACCGTCTTGATATAGGGGAGAGTTATACCCCGGAAATCATCAATAGATTTATAACCCTTACGTTCCATAAATTCTTCCAAGCCGCGCAGGATCTTCTCGACTTTACCCAGGCCGTCCCACATAACTGTTGTCGCTACCTGGACGGTAGTCGCTCCCAACATGATATACTCGACAACTTCACGCCAACTGGTTATGCCTCCTACAGCGGCAAGGGGGACTTTTACTGCCCGGGCGACTTCGGAAAAGTGCCGCATGATAATGGGCTTAATGGCCGGGCCGGTATAACCGCCGTAACCGCGCAGATGCGGTCGCCCGGTTTCTATATCCACGCCGGCAAAGGAGCGGATGGAATTGCTAATGGTGATGGCATCGACCCCAGCCTCGACAGCCGCCCGGGCGATTTCCACCATATCGGCGACGTTGGGCGTTAGTTTTACGGATAATGGCAATTTGAGTGCCCTTTTGGCGGCTCTGACTTGGCGGAAAGTCAGCTCCGGGTTTTTACCTATATGCATGCCCACTGTTGCTGCCGGCATGGGGCAGGAGACATTTAATTCAAAGAGATCCGCCAGGCTGGTGGCTTCTACCTGTTGGGCCAGTTCGGCGGTTTGTTCCGGTTCCGGCATAGCCAGGATGCTGGCGCAGATTTTAGCCCCTCCCTCTCGCGCCACGGCCAGATCCCGGGCAATCCATTCATCACGGGTTTTGGTGGTAAAGAGCTCCAAATTAACCATGCCAATAGGGCGGTTGCCGACCCGGTAGAGGAAGAGGCGGCCGTTACGGGGATGAACAGCCCAATCCTGGATGGGCCCGATGGTTTTGGGTATGACGGCGCCAAAACCGGCCTGGCCGGCTTCTTTTAACCGGAGGCCATCCCAACCGGGGGTGGCGGAAGCCAGTACCAGGGGATTACGGAAGGTTATTCCAGCAAAGTTTACTTGAAGATCTGCCACATCGATGCACCTCTTTGCGCTGTTGCCAATATTAGTTTATTATCTAGATTCGTTCTGCAAGTAAGAAAGCCTTTAGACCAAAGGAACAAGATTGAAGTTCTTATTTTATACCTTACGCTTCCTTATGCTCCAAAACCATAAGGGCTTGCTCCAGGGCCGCTTGGTTGCTGGTGACTACTGGCAGCCCGGTCAGATACTCCAAGCGATCCCGGACATCTAGGGCATGAAAATTGGTACAGGAAAGGAAGAGGCCATCAACTTTTTGTCCTTCAATGGTCTTCAGGGTAAAGGAGAGGATTTCCTCCGGGGAGACACCGGCGATGGCAAAGTTATAATGGATGCCCAAACCGGCAATTAAGACTACTTCGAGGCCATCGGCTTCCAGGCTGGTCTGGATACGCTCATTTAAGCTTTCAATATAGGGGGTTACAACCGCCACTCGCTGCATACCCCTCTTTTTTAAGCTCTCCCTAACGCTGGCCACCGTACTGATGGCCGGGCAGCGGGCGGTATCGCTGATGCGCCGACAGAGTTCGGTATCATAAGCATTACCCCGCAGAGCCCCGGCTGAGGTGCAGCCGAAAACAATAGCCTGGGGTTCAACAGTGGCTAAGTCCCGCAGGGCAACGGGAAAATGGCTATCGAGCATCTCCTCTTCTCCGGCTATAGTTGTATCCCTTAAATACATGCGCGCTACGTGGAGGGTGATACTGTTGGGTAAATGGCGGTAAAAATCTACTTCCATAACCGAGTTGGAGGATGGGACGATTAAACCGAGACGCTGCTGCATTTTTAGGCCCCCTTGCCTTTTTATCTTTACATGCAAAGGTATTCGGCGTTCAGGCAGCTCTCCCTTTGGACCAGGGTTACAAATATAAAAAGCCCCGGCTGGACTATTCGCCAGCGGGGGCTTCCTTACCCGCGTAAACTACGCTGCTTTACTAGCTCTATTATAACATAGGCTGGTGTTATTTAAGCTTTTTCGCAGCTCAAAAAGTTAGCTGGGACAATTTTGCGGCCAGCATTAGTAAAAAACGAGCTTCGGCACTACTGAGATTCAAGCCGGTAATCTCCTCGATTTTTTTAACCCGGTAGATAACGGAGTTTTTATGGACAAATAAAGCCTGGGCGGTTTTACGCAGGTTGCCGTCGTTATTCAGGTAGCCAATCAAAGTCGCTACCAGGTCGGTTTTGTTCTGGCTATCGTAATCCCTTAGTCTGCCGATATACTCGCGACAGAAATCTTTTGCCTGGGGTAAATCCTTGACACTGAACAAGATGCGCAGGGGCCCTAATTCGGCAAAGGAAACCGGTCCAAGCGAATCGGCCTGCCAGGCTACCTTCAGGGCCAACCGGGCTTCTTCATAGGAGGTTTTAATTTGGGGTAAGCCTTCGTAAGCCCGGCCAATACCCGCCCGCAGCCTGGCTTTGAGGTAGCGAGAGGTGGTCGTAGCCAGGATTTCCTGTAAAATTCCCGGCACCTCTTTCCCAGTACCGGAGCAATAACGCAACAGGCCGATGACCTGAACGCCTTTGCTTTGGAGCAGGATTCCCCCGGGGTGCTGGCCAAAGTGGGCCCGTAGGAGGTGGATAATCTCGGAATGGACATCGACGTGGTATCCTGCCGCCTGATTGTCGCTAGCAAAACCAATTATGAAAACTGCCAGCTGGCCGGTTAAATTAATCCCTAGATGGGCGGCGCGCTTGATAATATTCTCCGGATGATCTATTTTTCCCTGGAGCAACTCATCCAGGAGTTCACTTCCCAGGCGAATCTCAGTTTCGGCAACCGCCCTTTGTTTGGTAAACTCCAGGGCGACGATGGCGGCTCCGGTTTCAAGGCCCCGGATCTCGATATCATTTAAAGGACGGTTGCTTTCGCTAATTACCAGGTAACCGTCTATTGTCTCCTGGGTAGCTACGGGTACAATAACGCAGGCAGGCCATTCAGGGTTCAACCGCAGGCGGGCCGCCCGGTGGGGAGATAAGCTTCTTATCTCTTCCGGGATCTCACGGAAAATGTTGGCCAGCGTGTCACCCCAGGCAGGCAGTATTTGACCGTTGGTGAGGGGCGGGTAACCGGCCCCCAGGCAAGTACCGCAGCAAAAGATAAAGACGGGGTTGGTCGTGAACTGGGCCAGGGCCTTACAGATCCCTGGTAGACCGCTGCCGCCCAGGATAACGTTAATCAGGAGATCGTGAATCTCCTGGGAACGCTGGCGGCGGTAGAGTTGCTCATTCATTAACAACTCAAAGATGGGCAACATGATATCCATGTAAGGGACGTCAGGAGGCAATTCCAGCAGGGGTAGGCCTGCCTGGTTGGCGTGTTCGATCATATCGGCAGGGATATCCTGAAGGTACTGGCCGGGTTTGATGGCAAAGGCAGTTACCCCCTTACCGACCAGGTCGTAGATAATTCGTTTGCGTAGTTCGGGATTATCCTTGAGGGCAAAACCGGCCGTAAGTAACAATTCGCCCCCTTTCATCCAACGGGTCACTTCCGGAACTTCCATGATATTGACGAAGGTTATTTCCCTTTCCAGGTTGTGGACGCCGGCAACGACCCTGGCCCGGCGCAAAGGGCCAATTTGTAAGGCTTGACTCACGGTCAGGGGCATGGTTACCACTCCAGTCTGAAAACCTTCGCTATTAGAATCAATATTCGCCATTGTTTGCAGGAAGTCCTTTTGCAGGACGTATTTATACAAGCATGTCCGTGTTAAGATGATCTCCGAAACCATACTCCCAGGATGCCGGGGAAGCTGTAACAAAAGGGATTGCGACAAAAAAGTTTACAAAGAAAAAGCGCCCCGCGGAAAGGATTGATCTCCCTTCCGTCGCAAGCGCCTTCGCTTAGCCTTTGGTTTTTATTTTAAGATACACTCCTGTAGCCGCTATGTCAAGAAGGTTAGGACTACCCGGAAGGTTTCCGGGCGAATTGCTTCTTTAAAGGCGGCATCTATTTCTGTGAAAGGGAAACAGGCACTAATGAGATCCCTGACGTCAACAATTCCGGCGGCTAAAAGGGCCGTCGCCTGGCGGAAGCTCTCTTTATCATGGCGGATAGAACCAGTCAGGGTATATTCATCGTAGTGGAGATCATTGGGGTTGAGATCCAGCGGTACTGCCGGGTGGATGGAACCGTAGACCACCAGGGTACCGCCTTTAACCAGGAGCTTTGTACCTTCGGCCAGGGCCGGGGTCCCTCCGGCTGTAAAGAAGACTGCTTCCGCACCCCGGCCGGAGGTTAGTTCTTTAACCTTGCCAGGGAGGTCTTCATGACGCGGGTCAATGGCGGCTATGGCGCCGAGGTGTAAAGCCTTTTCCCTCCGGGCGGCATCAGGCTCGCTGATGATTACCCGGGCCCCCCTCAGCCGGGCCAATTTTAAATGCAACAGCCCCATGACGCCGGCCCCCAGGATGACTGCCGTATCCCCAAAACGCAGGTTGCCCCGGTTGATGCTTTTAGTTACACAAGCCAGGGGTTCAGCGAAGGTAGCCTGAACCGGATCCGCAGTATCATCTAAAGGGTAAACCTCATAACCCCTAGCTATAATATACTCGGCGAACCCGGCCGGACCCCAATACTCCCCCGGCGTTGATTTTTCGCCGGCATTGGCACACAAGTGATCTAAACCCCGCCGGCAATAGTAGCATTCACCGCAACGGGTCAGGCTGGCTACAGCGACCTTTTGACCGGGATAGAGTTTTTCGGCCACCTGCCCCCCCACGGATACTACCTCGCCGGCGATTTCGTGCCCTCCCAGGAAGGGATAAATACCTTCAATACCCCGGTAGAATCGTTGTTCCCAGGTGCAGATACCACAGGCCTTAACTTTGACCAGGACTTCGTTGGGGCCGGGATCCCTGACTGGTACTTCCTGTAATTCAATGGCCCCGGGGGCAACCATTACTGCGCGTATCATTTTAACCTCTCCCTTAACTGTAGATAATAGCCAGCGCATCTTCAACAGAGGCATTTCTGTGAATCATGGCTGCCAGGGCGGCGGCCATTTTTTCCGGGCGAGGATGGCCCCAAACATTACGGCCGATGGCTACGCCGGCGGCACCAGCCTCCAGGGCTTCCCTAATTGCGGTCAACAATGCCCGTTCGTCACTGGTTTTGGCTCCTCCCAGGACAACAACCGGTACAAAGCTGGTCGCCGTCACCGCCTGAAAACCCGGATGATAAATAGTCTTGATGATATCCACCCCCAGCTCGCTGGCAATTCGGGCCCCTAACTGGATATTGGCCAGGGTGCGTATACCCGGGTCGCTATCAAAACCCCCGGGGGAGATCTCCCCTACTACAGGCAGGCCCCAGGCATCGGCCTGGCGGGCCATAGCCGCCAGTTGCGGGAGGGTGGTTTCCTCGACGCCGGCACCAGGACCGGCATTGACAATTACAGCATCAGCATCCAGGCGGAGAGCCTCTTCTACCCCGTAAATCAAACGACTGGAGTGACCCTGGCCCAGTATTGTCGGCGCCAGATCCAGGCGGAGGATAAGTCCTAACCCGACCAGATCCCGGGCGAACTGCCGGGCGACGCCGTAATTAACGATAACAGCGTCGGCGCCGCCGGCAGCTATGCGGGCAATGGTTTCCCCGGGGTGCTCCAGTCCTGGCGGGGCACCGGCATTGGTGCCGTGATCCATGGCGACGATAAACACCCGGCCATCGGGTTGAAATAAGTGTTGCAGGCGACGAGTTTTAAGCATCTAGTTTTTCCTCCTCAACAACCGGTACGTTAAATAGGCCAGTTAAATTTTAGCGTTCATACCGGACATAAGGGATACCCTGGGCCCGGGGTACGATGGAGGGCCCTACCAGGAAGATTAAAGCCAGCAAAGTAACAATGTAAGGCAACATCAAGAAGATATGGTGGGGAAGCGGCACCCCCATGGCCTGCATGCGTAACTGGAAAGCATCGGTAACGCCGAAGAGTAAGGTGGCGATAAAAGTACCCACCGGGTTATAGCGACCAAAGATTATGGCGGCGAAGGCAATAAAACCGCGACCGGCGGTCATGTTTTCCTGAAAATATCTGAGGCCGCCGACGGTCAGGCTGGCTCCCCCCAGGGAGGCCAGGATGCCGCTGATAATAATACAGGTATAACGGACCAGATAGACGTTGATCCCCAGGGTATCGGCAGCCCGGGGATGTTCACCGACGGAGCGGATTTTCAGCCCCCAGGTAGTACGGAACATTACCAGATAGGTGAGGGGGACCATCAGCAAGCCGGTATAGACCAGGATGGTATGGTTAAAAAGTATCGGTCCCAGGACGGGGAGTTGGCTCAAATAGGGAAGGGCCAGTTGGGGTAAGCCGGGGGATTCCGGTTGCAGGGTAGTGACACCGAAAAACGTCCGGTAGAGGGTGCTGGTAACCCCCAGGGCAAATATATTTTCGCCTACGGCAGTCACCACCTGGTCACACCGCAGGGTAACGGTAAAGAAGGCATGAACCAGTCCCATAATTAATCCCAGGAAAATTGCTGCCAGCAAGCCGAGGTAAGGATTGCCGGAGTAATACCCCCACACAAAGGAACCGAAAGCGCCAATCAGCATCATGCTTTCCAGGGCGATGTTTAAAACACCGGTCCGTTCGGAATAAATACCGCCCATGGCTGCCAGCAAAAGGGGTGTCGTCATACGCAGGCTGGCAATCAGAAAATCGACGGAACTAATTGCTGCCAGGAATACCGCCATTTACTTTCCCTCCTTTGAACCAGCCCTGGAAATAGATTTTGCGGGCTGCAGTGACGCCGATAATACTTAGAACCGCCAGAGCTTGAATAATATATACGATTGCAACCGGGACGCCGACTGCGATCTGCATGGAATTGGCGCCGTTACGCAAGGCACCGAAAAAGAGGGCCGCCAGGAGGGTGCCGAAGGGGTGCAAACCGCCTAAGAGGGCCACGGCAATGGCATCATAGCCGTAACCGGTCATGAAATTTTCCAGCAGGCGATGCTGGACCCCCAAGATTTCGGAACTGCCGGCGAAGGAAGCCAGGGCCCCGCTGGCAACCATAGTTAAAATCATGACCCGCTTGACCGCCACCCCCCCGTAAAGGGCTGCTTCGCGGTTCAGGCCGACGCTGCGGATCTCATAGCCCCAGGTTGAATGCCAGAGGATATAGTAAATCAGGCCGGCAAAGATAAATACTAAAATTAAGCCCGCATGTAAGAAAGTCCCCGGGAAAATAATCGGCAGCCAGGCACTTTTAGCTACTAAAGCGCTCTGGGGGGCCGGTTGATTGGGTTCCATGAGAAAAGTGTTTACTGCCAGTCCTACCAAGTAAATGCCGATATAGTTCATTAAGATGGTAATTAAGATTTCATTAAAATCGCGTGTTGCCTTCAGGTAACCGGGGATCAAGGCAAAGACGGCGCCGGCCGCCATTCCCGCCAGGAGGGCCAGGGGCAGGTGGATATACGCCGGCAAACCCGGCAGGCTTACACCTATCCAGGTCGCTACCAAAGCAGCGACATAAAGCTGGCCTTCGGCACCGATGTTAAAAACACCGCACCGGTAAGCCAGGGTAACAGCCAGACCGGTAAAGGATAGAGGAATAAAGCGCAACAGGGTAAAGGTAAGGCCATCCAGATCGCCGAAGGCGCCCAGGAATAATTCGCGATAGGCGGCCAGCGGGTTTATCCCCTGCTGGCGGATGAACAGGGCGGCAATGGCCAGACCGAAAAAGATGCCCAAAATGGGAGTAAAGATCGCACTCCAGCTTTCCCGTTCAAAGATCCGCAGGAATTTTAAAAGTTTCATTACCCTTCCGCCCCCTGCTTTATGCCGGATGCCGGGAACCGGCCATCATTAAGCCTAAGGTTTCCGGGTCGGCCTGTCCTGCCTCCAGGAGCCCGGCGATTTGTCCGGCATAAAAGACAGCAATCCGGTCACTTAATTTCATAATTTCCTCCAGTTCAGTAGAAATATAAAGGATAGCCGCACCGCGCTCCCGCTGGGTCAGGATTTGCTGCTGGACAAATTCAGTAGCGCCGATATCCAGTCCCCGGGTTGGCTGGACGGCAATCAGCAGGTCCGGGTGGCGTTCCAGTTCCCGGGCGAGAATCAATTTTTGTTGATTACCTCCAGATAGGAGACGGGTTTTCGTGTCGATGCCCGGGGTGCGGACGTCATATTCTTTAATTAACCTCCGGGCATGGTTCCTGATATTTTCGTGCATGACCCGGAGACCTTTAGCAAAGGGCCGGCGGTAGTATACGCCGAGCATCGTATTTTCCGCTACGGAAAATTCAAGTATCAGCCCGGTACGCTGGCGGTCTTCCGGTATATGAGCCAGGTTGAGATTATATAAAGCCCGGGGAGGTAAATTGATAATCTCCCGCCCGCATAGCAGCACGCTGCCGCCGGTAGCCCGGCGTAAACCCGTCAAGACTTCCGCCAGCTCCGTTTGGCCGTTACCGGCAACCCCGGCAATGCCCAGGATTTCACCCCGATGGATATTGAAAGAAACGCCTCGCAGGGCCGGCAGGCCACGATTATTGGTTGCCTGTAAATTTTTTACTTCCAGGATGACGGCACCGGGTTTGCCGGGGTTTTTGGAAGCAGCCCAGAAGATATCCCGGCCGACCATTAAGCGGGCCAGGGTTTGCTTATCAGTGCTTGCGGTAGCCAGGGTTTGGATCACCTGGCCGTCCCGCAACACCGTGACCCGATGGGCGATAGCCATAACTTCGTCAAGTTTATGGGTGATTAAAATGATGGCCTGGCCCCGGGCCGTCAACTGGCCTAAAACCCGGAAGAGTTCCTTAACTTCCTGGGGGGTCAAGACTGCCGTGGGCTCATCCAGAATTAAAAGTTGCGCCTTGCGGTAGAGGGCTTTTAAAATTTCCACTTGTTGTTGGACACCGACGGGCAATTGCCAGATCTGAGCCTCCAGGTCCACCTGGAGGCCGTAGGCCAGCATTAACTCCTTAATTTCGGCGGCTACCCGCTTTTGGTCTAAAAAGGGTTCCCTTTTTGAAGGCAAGCCCAGCATGATATTTTCCAACACGGTAAGATTGTGGACCAGCATGAAGTGCTGGTGCACCATACCGATACCAAGATTAATGGCATCGCGCATGGTATTGATTTTTACTTCTTTTCCTTGCCAAAAGATCCGGCCGGCATCAAGGGTATAGAGGCCGTAGACACAATTCATCAGCGTTGTTTTACCGGCTCCGTTTTCACCCAGCAGGGCATGGATTTCCCCGGGTAAAATTTCCAGGTCGACGTGATCATTGGCCTTAACCCCGGGAAAAGATTTGCAGATACCCTTTAGTTCCAGCATGGCAGTCATGATGCAATCCTCCGCCCCGGGAAATTAGTCCGGGCGGGGGGTGCCCCCGCCCGGATGGTACTAGCTGGATTACAGGTTACCTATGGGCTTGATTTTACCACTAATAAGATCTTCAGTGGCTTTGGTAACTTCATCCTTCACTGACTGGGGTACGGCGTCGCTGTATTTACCCATATACTGGGCTTTTTCTTTTAAACCGAAGCGGTAGATCTGCCCTTTAAATTTACCCTCTTTGAAATCCTTGACTCCGGTAAAAATTAATGTCGATATTTTTTGGACGGCACTGGTTAAAATGACATCGGGAGCTTGATCATAATAGTCACCCGTCCAGCCGATGACCTTAACCTTTTTATCCTTTTGTTCCTGGGCGGCCTGGATTACTCCCAAATTACCGGCATCATTATCGGCGACGATGACATCTACGCCGCTGGCTATCTGGGCCAGGGCGGCCTCTTTTGCCTTATTGACATCATCCCAGCTGCCGGTATAAGCAATGACCACCGAGGCTTGGGGGTTGATCTTCGCGACCCGCTCTTTAATATTGTCAAATTCAACCTGGCCGGTGGGATCTTTGGTGGCGGTAACAATGCCGATCTTGTTTACTTTAGTGCTGTGGGCTGCGACAATCCCGGCCAGGTAGCCTAACTCTCCCGGGGTAAATTGCAAAGAAGCCACCCCGGGGGCAGTGACATTGGTACCCACCCCGGCAAACATTACCTTGGGATACTCTTCGGAAACCTGCTTCAGGGCGTCGGAAAATTCAAAGCCGTGTCCGATGATTACATCGAAGCCTTTACGGGCGTATTCCCGCATTATTTGGACCTGGTCATTCTTTTTGACGTTTTCGGTAAAAGCGGTTTCAACCCCCAGCTTTTGCTGGATTTCTTGTAAACCGTTGTAGGCATTGGTATTCCAACCGCCGTCGTTAATGGAACCGGAAAGCAACATGGCTACTTTAAATTTTTTCTCCGCCGGAGCGGCTCCCCCGCTTGGCGCGCCCTTGTTCTCGCTGCTGGTGCCGGATTTACTTCCCCCGCAGGCTACCATCCCCAGGGCCAAAATAGCGATTAGGGCGACGGTAATGAACCTTTTAAACCATTTTTCCATTCTTTAACCTACCTCCTTAAAATTTTACTGCCCCATGCCGCTGCTTGCATTTAGGTTATTTTTTGAGGCGCTCACCTCTTTCCGGCCTGTTGTCGGAGTTTTTTATCAGCCACAGCTATTGCTGAGCTGACAGCTGACTCTTAAATTTAAGTTATCTGGAGTTCACGTTATAGCATATTATGTATAGTATTTTAACCTCTGCGGTTATTTGTTTATTTGGGAATCAACTGATCATAACCCTTTCCCCCTGCTCAACAGCTTTTTCCTTTATCGCTACTGCCCGCCCCAATCTTTATAAAGGGTAACCTCAAAGGCATAACGATCACTCCGGTACCAGGATTCGACAAATTCCAGAGGGGTACCGTCTGCCAGCAAACTTAACCGGTGGACATAAAGTAAGGGGCTAAACCGGGGCACTTCCAGCAAACGGGCTTGTTCGGGATTGGCCTGGGTAGCTTCCAGACGTTGTTGGGCCTGATAAAGGCGAAAACCATAACGGTTTTCCAAAATAGAGTACAGGGAATTATCCTCCAAATTCTCGAATTCCAGTCCGGGGCACAGGCGGCAGGGAATCCGGGAATTCTGGATCACAATGGGTTCGGCATTGGCAAACCGCAGGCGACTGATCTGGTAGACTTTTTCGGTGGGAGCTAATTTAAGCCTATTACGCAATTCAGGGCCGGGCACCACCTGCTCCAGGTGGAGCAACTTGGAGGAGGGACGGAAACCGCGTGCGCGCATATCGTCCATAAAACCAGTCAGCGGGGCATAGCTCCGTTCAATCTTAGGCCGGGAAACAAAGGTGCCTTTACCATGCACGCGGTATAGATAACCCTCGCTAACAAGTTCAGTTAAAGCATGGCGGGCTGTCATCCGGCTAACCGCGTAGGTGCCGGCCAGGTCGGTTTCTGAGGGCACGCGATCGTCAGGTTTTAAGGTGCCGGTCAGGATCTGGTTTAGCAGGTCTTGTTTGATCTGGCAATAAACCGGGACAGGTCCTGTCGGATTAATAGCAGCCACGTTGCCACTCCCATACATGCTTATACAGGTATATACAAGTTGAACTATGAATAGAATAACAATTAAAAAACGTGACTGCAAATCCTATTTAATAGCTAATTTTACTCCCAGGATAAAATAAGATAGTGTTACAAGGAAAAAGCGCGGCCGGATGAAGTCTTTTATAGGTTTTAACCGAACATTAAAGCCATGAAAACTTAAATGTATCCCGGGGCACAATCCTCGATTGGCTCTTCTCTCTTTGCGGCTGAACAAGAATTAGCCTGGCTTTCGCCGTCCCCCTTGTGCCATATGTATCTTTCCCGGACCGGCGGCGGAACCACCAGGGCATTTAGGGGTAACACCGGGCCGGTATAAGGTAACTGGCTATGCCGTCAGGGTGCGGAGAAACCACTTTTTACCGGATGTGAACTATTGTTTCTTCTGAATGACGGGGGTATAATATATTCAAACATATGTTCGGGGTGAGAATAATGTCAGGCACCTGTCCCATTCTTTTATGCGATGCCAACAGCTTCTTTGCCTCCGTCCACCAGGCCCTGGAGCCGGCCCTGCGCGGGCGCCCGGTAATCGTCGCCGGCCGGGAAACCACCCGCCACGGCATCGTCCTGGCGGCCAGCTATGAGGCCAAATTGGGTTACGGCATCAAAACCGGCATGACCGCCCGGGAGGCGCGCAGCCTCTGCCCGGAGGGCATTTTTATTCCCCCGCGCCACGACCTGTACATCGAGTTCTCCACCCGTATTTTGCGCATCATGCGTGATTTCACCCCCCTGGTGGAGCCCTTTTCCATCGACGAGGCCTGGCTGGACGTGCGGGGTTGCCGCGGTATTTACGGTTCGCCCCTGGCCATCGCCAGGTGCTTAAAGCAAAGAATCCGGGACGAGGTGGGCATCACCACCAGCGTCGGCCTGGGGCCCTCCAAACTCCTGGCCAAAATGGCCGCCGGGATGCAGAAGCCCGACGGCCTGACGGTCCTGGATTACCCGAATGTCCCGGCCAAAATGTGGCCCCTGCCGGTGAAGGAACTCTTCGGCATCGGCCCCCGGATGGAAGCCCACCTGGCGCAACTCGGTATTCACACCATCGGCGACCTGGCCCGTTTCCCGGTTGAGGCGCTGGCCCGGCGTTTCGGCGTGGTCGGCCGCATCCTGCACCAGTGCGCCCGCGGCCTGGACGCCAGCCCCGTTGACCCCCACTCCCTGGACACAGTGAAATCCATCGGCCACCAGATCACCCTGCCTCGGGACTACCGGAGCTATGGGGAAATCGAGGTGGTTCTGCTGGAGCTGGCCGAACTGGTGGCCCGGCGGGTACGGATGGGCAATTATATGGGCCGGACGGTCAACCTCAGCCTCAAGGATCAGGAGTTTAACTGGTTGGGTCGCTCTTATACACTGCCCTGTTATACCGACACGGCGGCGGCCATCTATAACGCGGCCCGGGAGCTCCTCCACCGTCACTGGCCGGCCGGGCGGGCCGTACGGTTGGTGGGCGTGAGTCTTGGCGGCCTGGTGCCGGCCACGATGCGCCAGGAGGACCTCTTCGGCCGGGTAGAAAGGCAGGCGCGCCTGGACCGGGTCTGCGATCAATTAAAAAACCGCTACGGCGAGCAGGTTATTCACCGAGCGGTATCCTTAACGGGAGCGGGGGTGCTTTATGCGCGGGGCTAACGCTTTATATGAAGGCCATCGGCTGATGCTACCGGGGCTCAAAGACCGGGCGGCGGCCACTTGTCAGGGATGCCGCTTTTGCGTCCCTATCCTGGGCCGGGAAGAAACCCGGCCGGCCTGTTTGGCCACCATGGACCTCTACCTGACCGGTGCCCGGCGGGTGCCGGCGGAACTCCGGGCCGCTGACTTTATCTGGCTGGCCGGGAAAGAGGCCCTGGTGAAGGCGATCAATAAAGCGCGGCCGGAAAGCCAGGCCTGCGGTTTTTATTGCCCGCGAGGATAAAGTTTGGCTGGGGTCTTCCCCGGCAGCCGCTGGCTTGGCCTGGCGGTTATTCACGGCTTTGTCCGGTATCCTGCGGCCGCCTGGATTCGTTCCAGGGTGGCGGGATGGGAATAGGTTAGCCATTCAATAAAGGCCGGGGGGGCCACGTCGGCCAGGTTTTTCCGGGCCAGGTCCACCTGGAGGCGGACCATGGCCCCGGGGTTGCCGGTGAGCCCCAGGGCTACCCGGTCGGCTTCGGCTTCGTAGCGGCGGGAGAGGGCATTCTGGACCGGCTGGCCTAGGAAGGAAACCAGTTGCAGGAAAAGGAGGATAGCCACCAGGATCTGGGGCGGATAGGGCCCCGGCCGGGCAATTTCATAGGTAAAGGTCAGCTTCAGGACGGCATACAGCAACCCCAGGAGAAGGAAATTGGCCAGGATGCCCCAGAGCAATCCCCGGACGATATGGCCCCGCTGCCAGTGGGCCATTTCGTGGGCAATGACGGCTTCCACCTCATCAGGGGGGTAATTATTCACCAGGGTGTCGTAGAGGACGATGCGCTTGGTGGCCCCCAGGCCGGTAAAATAGGCGTTGGCCGTGGTGGTCCGGCGGCTGGCGTCCATAACCAGGATTTGGTCAATCCTCAGGCCGGCCCGGCCGGCCAGGCGGGTGACCATGGTTTTTACCGGACCTCCGGTGACCGGCTGGAAGCGGTTAAAGAGGGGTGCGATGAGCAAAGGCCAGAGGAAGGTAGAGACAAAGAGCCAGCCGGATAAAAAGACGCCGGCGGCTACCCACCAGGTACGGGGCCAGCGGCCGGTAGCCCAGAAAAGGAGGAGTACCCCGGCCCCGGAGAGGATCAGGTCCAGGACGGAACCCTTGAGGTAATCGCTCCACCAGGAGGCCAGGCTCTGGGTGGCCAGGCCCCACTGGTGCTGGACGACGAAGCTGCCGTAGAAATTAAAGGGCAGGCCCACTACTTTGAGTAATAGCCAGATCAGGACGAAATAGACAACCAGGGCCGGGTAGTAACGCCCCCCCGTCAGGCGCAGGACCCCTTCCAACCAGTTCTCCGCCCGGGCGCTGGAGACCAGCCACACTAGGAAGGCCGTTTTGGCCAGGAAACCCAGGATGCCTACCAGGCCCATGATCTGCTGGTAACGCCGCGCCCTTTCTACCTCGGCCGGCGTAAAGTACTGCCAGGCGGCGGCCGGTACCTTCCCCGGAAAGAGGGTAAAGAAGATCAAGACCAGGCTTAAGGCGGCCGTCAGGATTAACAGGGTCGTCCAGATAATACCGGCCCTGGCGCTCATTTTTACTTGCCCCCTCTACTCCATCTTTTGTTATCTTATTCGTTCTCAACCTTCTTATTCCTGCCCCCGGTTTAACGCCGGCGTAACCAATAAAAAATCCGGCCCCGGAGGGCCGGACCAAGAGCAGGGGGATCTGCTCTGGCTAACTAAGCAAAGAAACGAATGATAAAGAGCACAGCCAGGATCCACATGGTGAGGCTGATTTTCTTTGTGTTGCCGGTAACCAGGTGGAGAAAGACGTAGGCCAAGACGCCCCAGACGATGCCCTCGGCAATGTTATAGGTGAAGGGCATCATGATGATGGTCAAGAAGGCCGGGGCTGCCTCCAGGAAGTTGCTAAAGTCGATTTTCATCACCGGTTCCATCATGAAGATACCGACGATGATCAGGATGGGCGCCGTAGCTACAGCCGGCACGATACCCACCAGGGGAGAGATGAATAAACAGGCCAGGAAAAGAATAGCTACTACCAGGCTGGTCAGGCCGGTACGGCCGCCCTCGGCCACGCCGGCGGCGCTCTCGATGTAAGCCGTCAGGGTGCTGGTGCCCAGGATGGAGCCCAGGGTTGTACCAACGGCGTCGGCCATTAAGGCCTGGCCGGCCCGGGGTAGATTACCGTTTTCATCCAGCAGGTTGGCTTTACTGCTGACCCCGATAAGGGTGCCGATGGTATCAAAGAGGTCGACGAAGGTAAAGGTAAAGATAATGGGAATGAGGCCGGTGGCCCAGAGGCCCCCCAGACCCCGGACAAAGGCCCCGAAGGTGGGCGCCAGGCTGGGCGGCAGGCTCAGTATTTTAAAACCCGCTACCTTGGTTACACCCATGGGAATCCCGATTAGAGTAATGATAATAATACCCAGAAGCAAGGCCCCCCGCACCCGCAGGGCCACCAGGAGGGCGGTAATCACCAGGCCGATGGCCGCCAGGAGGACCGGGGGCTTGCTGAGATCCCCCAGCTGCACCAGGGTGTCGGGATTGGGTACCACCAGGCCGGCGTTTTGCAGGCCGATGAGGGCGATAAACAGGCCGATACCGGCGCTAATGGCCAGTTTCAGGGACAAAGGAATAGAGTTGACGATGGCTTCCCGGGCTTTAGTAAGGGTTAAAACAATAAAGATTACACCGCTCATAAAGACGGCTGCCAGGGCTACTTCCCAGGGATAGTGCATCTGCTTGACAATGGTAAAGGCGAAGAAGGCGTTCAGGCCCATACCGGGGGCAATGGCAATGGGGTAATTGGCGCTGAAACTCATGATCAGGGTGGCAATGGCGGCAGAAAGGATGGTGGCTACCATGACCGCGCCGAAGTCCATGCCGGTGCTGCTCAGGATGGTCGGATTAACGAAAATAATGTAAGCCATGGTCATAAAGGTAGTGATACCGGCCAGCACCTCGGTACGGGTATTGGTGCCATTGGCCCTTAATTTAAAGGACCTTTCGAGAAAACCAACTGGTTCCTGTTGAACTGCCATATACTCCTCACCCCACTTTTTTTATGCCAACCGGGTTGTAGGCTCTGCTAAAAGCTTCCCTCCTTCCCCGCCTTTTATACTTCCCGGCCGGTAGACAGATTAAGACGAACCAAATAAAAACCCGACTACGAGGTTTAACCTCCGTAGCCGGGCAATTTACGGTTGCCTGGTAGAAACTCCCGGACCGCATTACCGGGAATATACGAAGCAGGGTTAGGGATTAAGTTTTTGGAAATTAAGTTTAATATAGTATTCGCGACTACACGGGAAATTCCTGCTGGTTGGCGGCAGGAATTTTTAAATTTCCATTACGACTAAACTAACAGGTTTCCCGGATAATCAGTTCGGCCGGTACTAGTACCCGGCGCCGGGGCGTCGAGGGGTCATTAATATGATTGAGTAACATTCTGGCCGCTTTAATACCGATCTCGTTACTGGGAGAATGGACGGTAGTCAGGCGCGGCCTGGTAAAAGGGGCAATGGGAATATCGTCAAAACCAATTACGGCCACATCCCGGGGGATTTGCAACCCCATGTCCAGGACCGCATTAAGAGCACCGATGGCTAAAAGGTCATTGAAGGTAAATACGGCAGTTACCCCGGCTCCTTTCCCCAGTAACGTTTTCATACAGCGGTAACCGCTTTCAATCGAAATATAGCTACCACTAACAATATGGTTTAATGTTAAACCGGCTTTTTTTAAAACCTCCCAGGTTGCCTCCAGACGGCGTTTAGTAATCAACATTTGCGGCTCTCCGGTTATAACCCCGATTGCTGTATGTCCTTTTTGTAAAAGATATTGGATAGCCAATCTAGTTCCCTGGCGATCATCAATATTAATACAACTAATTCCTGCCCTGACAGGAATGGAATCCAGATCGGGCATATCTTCAACGACCACTATCGGAATATTTAAACCGGCCAGGATTTGTTGATATCCTTCCTGTAAAGAGCCGGATCCGGCCAGGATAATCCCGTCAATGTGCCGCTGGATAATGTTATTAAATATCGCCTGCTGTTTCGGGACTTCTTCCTCAAAGGAAAAGATGCTGGTAGTATAACCCGAACTAGATAAAGCCGCCTCGCATCCTTCGGCCAGCTGGCTAAAGTAAGGATTGCGTAACGTAGGAAAAACCAGGGCTATGGTATAGGTGCGGCCCGTTAAAAGGCTTTTAGCCAGGGGGTTGGGGGTATAATTCATTTCCGTTACAATTTGGAGGATGCGCTCCCGGGTTTGGGGTCGTACCAGCTCCGGTTTGTTTAAAGCCCTTGACACAGTGGCAATGGATACCCCGGCCCTGGCTGCAATAGTTTTTATATCCATTAATAAACAACCCCTGCTTTATAATCGGTCTCTTTTTAAACCTTCACTTTATAGTAATACTTACCTTTGCAACCCGTCAACATAAAAAGTCCTTTAAAAATTTATTTGCTTGCAGAAGGAATTTAAAAAGTAATGTCGAATTAACTTTTCATTAGGAATGTAAAGGTTTTCATAAAGGAGTTAATGGTTGATGCCCGGCGATTTAAGGATAAGCCTTAATAATATAGCCGCGCAGATTCTGGCGGCGGAGGTTCTTCCCCAGGCCGAATCCCTGGGAATTGGGGTTACCAGATTGGCTAATGGAGCTACTGTTGTTGATATGGGGATAGAATACCCCGGTAGCTGGACGGCGGCTAAATATTTCGTGGAAATAGGGCTTGGGGGTCTGGGACAACTTGCCTTCAGCACGTACCGCCTGGATGGTTTCCTAACCCCGGCAGTAAGGATAACAGTTACTTATCCGTTAATTGCGGAAATGGCTTCCCATGTGGCCTACTGGAAGTTAAATCACCAGGGGAAAAATGTCGTTATTTCCGGACCAATCAGGAGTATCAGGGCTCCCGATATTTTTGCCCGGGCTACCGCTTATCGCGATCTTTATGCTACGAAGGCGGTAGCCTGTATCCAGACCACCGAAATCCCGGGTGAGGGCTTAGCAGAACTTATCGCCGGCGAAATTGACATCCTGCCGGATTCCATTTATATCCTGGCGGCTAAAACCGCCTCCATTGTCGGCGCTGTGCAGGTTTGCGCCCGGAACGTTGAACAAACTCTACCCACCCTCTATGACCGTGGGTTTGATATCGCGAAGATTGTCCAGGCTGAGGGCCTTACGCCGGTTGTCTCTATTGTTGATGATGAAGAGGTGGCTTATGGTCACGTAAATGACTGCCTTATTTATGGCCAGGAAAGCAACATTTATGTCCGCTGCCGGGATGAGGAGTTAACCCGAATATTGACTGATATTCCCTTTGTTAAGAATAGCGATATTTATGGAACATCATTCCAGGAACTTTTTCAACGCTGCCAGAATGATTGGGCCCTGGTGCCCAGGGATTGGGATGCCCCCTGCCAGGTGAATTTGATTAACCTGGCTACCGGCAGCATTTTTTCCACCGGCACGCCTCATTTAGGCATCCTTACCAGTGACTTTTTAGGTGTTAAGGAGTGAAACCGGTATGAAACACCCTTTAGATAACCTGGTGACTAATCCGGAGATCTATGGCCTGGAGCAATATAGCCCCTACCCGGACTGCACTATTCTGGCTTGCGGTTTTAATACCCCGGCGGGCTGGGAGGCCGCCCGATTGTTGACCCTTGCCGTTATAGACGGAAAAGGTCTTGTTTCCTTTGGCGATTTTGATTTAGGAAGCTACAGGTTACCGGCCCTCAATATTTGTTATGATGCCCCCCAAAACCTGGTTGCTACCCTGGCAGAGCCGGTACAAATAAAAAACTGGGAGGTTTTTGGCCCGGCCCTGGACCCCAATAAAGAAGCCTCGCTTTTATGTTTGCTGGATAAGCGGGATGCGGGTTCTTATCAGGGGTCTGACGTTTGGGAGTCGACGAATGACATATTAAATAATATCAAGGTTTTAACTAAGCGCCATCAGTATCTTCTTGCTGTAACCCCCTACCCCAGCCTTGTCGGCATGATCCTCCAGGCTTCTTTGGCCTTACCTAGGACCTTACAGGTTTTAATTACTAATGGCCTGGATCCCGGCCGGGTGCTGTGGGGATGGAGCAGTTGCCCTCTGCCACCATTGGTGGATGATTTGCAGTTGGCCATTGCGCGCTTGGAGAAAACCTTGCTTTATGGATTAACTATCAGCCTATGGGTCAGGAATGATCATGATCAACTAGTTGCTTTATTAAATAAGACTCCCGTTAATGGACAAGTACGCCTTCATAATTTGACCGCAGCCAAGACTATCGTTAAAGGATCCATCGCTGGCGATCAATTAAGAAATCTATATAGTTTACAGGGAGGAAATGTTGTTGGTTAAACTTCTGGGCATTTGCGGTAGTCCCCGAAAGGCAGCCACCGAATATATTCTGACGGAAGCCTTGCAGGCGGCGGCGGCAATTGAAGGTGTAACAACGCAGCTAATAACTCTGAGGGGCAAAAAAATAAACTTTTGCCTGCACTGCGACCGTTGTGTTAAGAATGAGCTGGATTACTGTCCCACTTTTGACGATGATATGCGCCCCGTTTATCAGACTTTTTATGAAGCCGACGCTTACCTCCTGGCCTCTCCGGTCTATAACATGGGGGCCAGCGGGCAAATAGTTACTTTTTTAAACCGTTTTCGTCCAACTTATACCATATTAAAAAAGGATCCCAATTATTTTTCCCGGAAGGTAGGTGGTGCCATCGCCGTCGGCGGCACCCGTAATGGCGGCCAGGAAACAGCCCTTAATGTTTTGCTGGGGTTTTATTACACCCACGGTATCCTGGTAGCCAGCGGCGGCCTGGGTATTTATCACGGCGCTGCTATCTGGAGTCAGGATCGCAAGGTGGAAGGGGCGAGGGAGGATGTGACCGGGGTAGCTAACGCCCGGACTATTGCCCGGCGGGTTGCCGAAGCGGCTATAATGCTAAAAAACGGCGAGAGTGTACCTAACCATGAAACAGAAATTATCGCTAGAAGGTGAAGTGGTTGGAAAAAGAGGATCTTTTATTAGTAAAAGGAATGCAATTCTGGGCTAAACATGGATACTTTGCCGAAGAAAACAAGCTGGGCCAACGATTTGTGGTCGATGTGGAAGTAGCTACCGACATGAGTTATACTTGTCTTACCGATGACCTTACAGGTGCTTTGAGCTATATGGATGTCTATGCTCTGGCGGCCAAGGTGGTAACGCAAGAAGAGTACCGGACCGTCCAGAGGATTGCCCAACGTATTGCTGATGAAATAATGGCCGCTCACCAGGTAAAACAGGTCCGGGTGACGGTGAAAAAACCTTCAGTGGCTATCGGTGGTATTGTGGAGTATAGCGGTTGCTCCATAGTCAGAGAACCGCAAAACCTATAATAAAATTTTTAAGGAGGAAAATAATCAATGAGCAAACGTATACGAAAAGGGCTGGCTGTTTTAGTTATTGCTATGTTGTCCCTGGTCCTTGTGGCCGGTTGTGGCAGCAAGCCGGCTGCAGATGCCGGCAAGCAAGGTAATAGTTCAGCAACCGGTAATAGCTCATCCAGTAACGGCGAGTTTAAAGTAGCCCTTGTTTGTCCCGGCGCTGTCAATGACGGCGGTTGGAATGCCTCCGCTCTCCAAGGTCTTAATGAAATCCAAGCAAAATTTGGCGCCAAGGTCGCCTATACCGAAAAGGTAACCCCCGCTAACTATGCCCAGGTGATTCGTACCTATGCCCGCCAGGGTTATAACCTGATTTTCGGTCATGGTTATGAATTCGATGAAGCCATGAAAACAGTAGCCCCGGAGTTTCCCAATACCAAGTTTGTTGTGATCAACGGTAGCGTTACCGGTCCTAACCTTGCCTCGACCAACTTTAAATTTGGCGAACTGGGTTACTTTACCGGTATGACAGCCGGCATGATAACTAAGAGCAACAAAGTGGGCGTCGTTGCTCCGGAAGCCTCGCCAACGGTAACCGCAGACATCGATACCTTCAAAGAAGGCGTAGCCAAAGTCAATCCTAAAGCCACCGTATCCGTTTCTTATACCGGTAGCTGGGAAGATATCCCCAAGGCCAAGGAAGCAGCTAAGGCTTTGTTATCCCAGGGAGATGATGTCTTGCTGGTGATGGGCAATTCCTTTAGTATCGGCGTTTTCCAGGCCTGTAAGGATGCCCATGCCAAGGCCATCGGCTGGGTATCGGACCAAAATTCCATGGCACCGGACACAATAGTTACCAGCGGTCTCCAGTCAGTTGAAACCCTCTATGTCGATATGGCCAAAATGGTTAAGGATGGTAAATTTGAAGGTAAAAACAATGTTTTCGGCATGAAGGAAAATGCCCAATCACTGGCGCCTTTTAAGAACGTGCCTCAGGATGTTGTGGATAAAGTGCAGAGCGCCGTTAAGGATTATTTAGATGGCAAACTAAAAATTAAAACAATGTACTAAGGAGTGACTCGCTACGGGCAGCCGCTTGGGAGTTAAAATCCAAGACACCCTAAATTACCTCTTAGTTGCCTTATTAGCCATAATTGTCGCCCTGGGTTTAAGCTCCTTGATCTTAATCTGGCAGGGCAGCAATCCGTGGCAAGCATATGCGGCCTTGTTTGCGGGCGCTTTTATCGGTATGGGCAACCTGGGCGCCAGTTTGGTCCTAGCCCTGCCTTTGATGTTGGCAGGTCTGGGAATTGCCTTGGCCTTCCGGGCCGGTATCTTTAACATCGGCGCCGAAGGACAGCTCTACCTGGGCGCCATGGCGGCAACTATTGTCGGTTCACGTTACCCGGGATTACCTTTTGGGATCCACCTTCCCCTGGCGCTGGCGGCAAGTTGTGCCGCCGGCGGCCTGTGGGCGTTTATCCCGGGATATCTCAAAGTCCGGCGGGGATTTAACGAGGTTATTACCACGATATTGTTGAACTATATCGGCGTGTACTTTGTCGATTACTCGGTAAACAGTTTTTTAAAGGACCCGGCAACCTTCGCCCCCCAGTCACCACCGATAACGGCTACCGCCCGGTTACCAAAACTTTTGGCCGGAACCGAACTCAACGCCGGCCTGTTCCTGGGTTTGCTGGTGGCAGTAATCCTTTTTATCGTTCTCTACAAAACCGATTGGGGCTTTCAGGTACGGGCCGTAGGGTCAAATCCCGAGGCCGGGCGGACGGCCGGTATGAACGCCGGCAAAACGCTGCTGGTAACTATGGTTGTCAGCGGCGCCCTGGCCGGGTTAGCCGGGGCCGTCCAGATCTTGGGTTACCAGAACATCCTGCTTCAGGACTTCTCGCCTAATACCGGCTATGATGCTATTGCCGTGGCCCTACTGGGCAATCTAAACCCCCTGGGCACAGTAGCGGCAGCCATCTTTTTCGGGGCCCTGCGCAATGGCGCCAATACCATGCAGATCTTGATGGGCATTCCAGTGACCATTGTTTATATCATCCAGGCGATCATTATCGTCTGCGTGCTCGCTTTTAGTAAACTGAAAATCAGGTTGATCAACTTTAAGCTGCGGGAGGGGGTGCAATAATGTTTCTGCTGCATATATTTACCGAGGCCGATTTCTATAACGCGGCCATCCGCCTGACAATCCCCCTCCTGCTGGCAGCCACGGGCGGGCTTTTTAGCGAGCGCGCCGGCGTTTTAAACCTGGGGCTGGAAGGGATGATGCTCATGGGCGCCTTTTTCGGCTACCTGGGCTCCCTTTACGCCCACAATGTTATAATCGGCCTCCTGGTGGCGGCCCTGAGCGGCGGCCTCCTGGCCCTATTGCACGCTTATCTGAGCATCACCGTCAAGGTAGATCAGATTGTCGCCGCCTTAGGCCTTAACATGCTGGCCTTAGGCATAACCAGCACCATTTTTCGTTTAATATTCGGCACAGATCTAAACCAGCTAGAATCACCGGGCATGGTGCCCGTAAACTTCGGGCCATTAAGTAAAATACCCTTTATCGGCCACGTATTTTTCGATCAGGTGCCCCTGGTGTATGTCGCCATCATTCTACTCCTGCTGGCCAACTACATTCTTTATCACACCTCCTGGGGGCTGGCCGTCCGGGCGGCGGGTGAGCACCCCCGGGCCCTGGACGTAGCGGGCATTGACGTTATAAAAGTACGTTACGCAGCGGTAGTAGGCAGCGGCTTGCTGGCGGGACTGGGCGGGGCCGCCGTCACCTTAAGCGGCATCAACACCTTCTACGACAACATCACCGCCGGCCGGGGCTTCATCGCTTTTGCCGCCATCGTTTTTGGCAAATGGACGGCCTTCGGTACCGCCCTGGCCACCCTGCTGTTCGGCTCCGGGGAAGCCCTTCAATTACGCCTGCAGGCTTTTAATTTCCCCATACCCTATCAATTCTTTTTAATGTTACCCTACGCCCTGACCCTGGTAGCCCTCATCTTTTTCATGGGGCCTTCCAAAGGCCCAGCAGCCAGCGGGGCGCCCTACAACAAAGATCAAGCCCGCGGCAATCGCCGCCGTCCCACCAAGGTATCGCAACGGGAGGCGAACTTATGAAACCGCTTTTGAGCCTGCGCGGCATCACCAAAGAATTCCCCGGCGTACTGGCCAACGAACAAATCGACCTGGACATTTACTCTGGGGAAGTACACGCCCTGCTGGGGGAAAACGGCGCCGGCAAAAGCACCCTGATGAACATCCTTTACGGGCTCTACGGCGCCGACGCCGGGCAAATACTATTAGAAGGCCGGGAGATAAAAATCGCCTCACCCCGGGAAGCCATCGAACTGGGCATCGGCATGGTGCACCAGCACTTCATGCTGATTCCGGCCCTGACGGTAACAGAAAACATCATTCTGGGCATGACCGGGAGCGTTCACCTCAACATGCGGGAGGCGGCGCACAAGATCAGGTCGGCCGGGGAAGAATACGGTTTAAAGGTCAACCCGGAAGCCAAGGTAGCCACCCTATCGGTCGGCCAGCAGCAAAGGGTCGAGATTTTAAAAGCCCTCTACCGGGGGGCGAAAATCCTGATCCTTGACGAGCCGACGGCCGTCCTCACCCCCCAGGAGACGGAAGAACTCTTTACGATATTGCGCCGGCTGACTTCCCGGGGCATGACGGTCATCTTCATCACCCACAAACTCAACGAAGTCATGGCCGTCAGCCAGCGGGTTTCCGTACTGCGGCGCGGGCGGATGGTAAAAACGGTCCTGACCTCGGCCACCTCGCCGGAAGAACTGGCCGGGCTGATGGTCGGGCGGCAGATAGACTTTCACTTAGATAAGCGGCCCGCCTCCCCCGGCGACATAGTGCTGGAAGTACAGGACCTGCACATCCCGGGCGAAAAAAACCTGTTGGCAGTCCGGGGCGTATCCCTGGCCGTCCGGGCCGGTGAAATCTTTGGCCTGGCCGGCGTCGACGGCAACGGGCAATCAGAATTAATCCGGGCCATTACGGGGTTACAGCGGGTCCTTAAAGGCCGCATCCGGATCTGCGGGCAGGAAGTAACTAATTTACCGCCGCGCCGGCTCCTGGACCTGGGCATGGCCCATATACCGGAAGACCGGCAAAAGCAGGGCCTGATTTTAGATATGAAGATTGAAGAGAACTTGATTCTGGAATATTTCAGCCAGGCCCCCTTCAGCAGGCGCCATTTTCTCCAGGGGGGCTCCATTCAAAAGCTGGCGGAAAAACTCATCCAAGACTTCGATATCCGGACGCCGTCCTGCGAAATACCGGCCGGCAACCTCTCCGGCGGCAACCAGCAAAAAATAATTTTAGCGCGCTGCCTCTACCGCCGGCCCAAATTATTAATCGCCGTCCACCCCACCCGGGGCCTGGACATCGGGGCTACCGACTTTATCCACCGCACCCTGATTGCCGAAAGGGACCGCGGCTGCGCCATTTTACTCGTTTCCACCGAACTGGACGAAATCCTTCGGGTGAGCGACCGGATCGGCGTAATTTACGAAGGCCGGTTAATGGGGGTCATGGACGCCGCCGGCGCTGATATCGCGACTATCGGGCTGTTAATGGCGGGAAGAAAACCGGAAAACGAGGTGGCCTGTTAAGTGGCAAAAGTAGATTTGCTTATTGCCGGCGGCACTCTGGTAACCATGGATGCCGCCGGTACGATAATCCCTGACGGCGCCCTGGCCGTTGCCGGCGGCCGCATCGTGGCCCTGGGGCCGGAGGCGGAGGTCACGGCTGCTTATAAAGCCGGGGAAGTAATTAACGCCAGGGGCCGGTATATCCTACCCGGCTTGGTAAACAGCCATACCCACCTGTTCCAGACCCTCCTGAAAGGATTAGAGGCCGACACTCCGCTGCGGGCTTGGATCGACAGGCTTATCAATCCTGTGCTCCCCTTGCTTGGGGCCGAGGACTGTTACTATGCCGCCCAACTCGGCCTTCTGGAAGCCATCCGCAGCGGCACGACGACCTTGCTGGATTTCATGTACCTTACCTACCGGCCCGAATTCTCGGAGGCGGTGATTGCGGCCGCTAAAGACGCCGGCATCCGTTTCCTTTACGGCCGGGGTATCCATGACGCCGGCATTGAACATGGCGTCCTGCCCCTGGTGGTCGAAAAAGTAGAGCGGGTCCTTGAAGAAGTTGATTACCTGCGCGGGCGTTATGAAGATAAAAGGGACGGCATGCTTGCCGTATGGTTGGCCCCTTCGATCATGTGGGGCATGAGCTATGACGGCCTCCGCTCCCTGGCGGCTTATGCCCTGGAGAATAGGGTTCCTGTGACTATGCATCTCATGGAGACCGACTACGATATTGAAATCAGCCTGGCTGATTACGGCCGGCGCCCCCTGGAGGTCCTGGCCGCAACCGGCCTGCTGGCCAACAGATTTCTTTTAGTCCACGGCGTCCGGGCAAATGAGCGGGATTTGCAGATTATGGCGGAGCATCAGGTGGCCTGGTCCCACTGTATGGCCGCCAACCTTTACCTGGGGTCCGGTATCGCTCCCGTTACCCAGGCCGCGCCGGCTGTTGCCGTTGCCCTGGCCACCGACGGGGCGGCCAGCAACAACAGCCAGAACATGGTCGAGATTTTAAAGCTTACCGCCCTGGCCCATAAGGGCTTCCGGCGCGATCCGGCGATTATCGATGCCCGGCGGGTTGCCGCCATGGCTACTTGTGAAGGCGCCCGGGCCCTCGGCCTGGATAAAGAAATAGGGGTACTGGCCCCCGGTTACCGGGCCGACTTAATGATCCTCGACCCTCTCTCCCCCACTGCCACCCCGGTCCACGACCCCCTGGCAACCCTGGTCTACTCTTGCGACCAGGAAAATATCGCGACGGTGGTAATCAATGGGCGGGTGGTCATGCGCGAACGGCAGGTGGTTACTATTGATGAAGAAAAAGTGCTCAGGAAGGCTGCCGCTATTGCCCGGCGTTTGCAGGGAGAGTTGTCTTGCCAGTAAATCCTCAAGCAGTATGATAACTAAAAATAAAGGCTGGCTTCCTGGTTAAATAAAACCGGATCCAGCCTTTTGTTATGGGTTGGTTTTTAGGTTGTGGCCCCTAGAAAAGTGATAGGGCTGTTTTGCCGTATCAGGTTGTAGTTTGACCTCCATCCGGCCAATAGAGCATGACGCGGTGAATGTTCCTGTCCCTGGCTTTTTCCATTGCCGCTTCCATCTTGGTAAAGGGCATGGGCAAGATATTGAACAGGGATAATTCTACCACCCCCTTAGCGATTAGCTCGGCGGCAGCAACAAAACTTTGATGATCATGCATGAGGCTGCCGGTGAGGGTTATCTCCCGGTAATGAAAATCATTAATATTTATAGTCATAGTGTCATCTGGATGGATAGGAGCGTAAACTACCAGGCGGCCGTCTTTGGCTAAGGTCTGCAGGCCATCTGCTATTGCTTGCTGTCCGCCGGCGGTATAAAAAACGGCGTTAGCGCCGTAACCTTCGGTATGGCGGCGGACAAAATCCACCAGTTCTTCCTGGCGCGGGTCGAGGGCATAGTCCGCGCCGAGGGCAACGGCCTTTTGCCGGCGGAGGGCACTCGGCTGGCTGACAATTACTTGGGCTCCGTAATACCTGGCTACGAGAATAAAAAGGAGCCCCATTAAACCGGCACCAATTACTACGGCCGTATCCCCATTCCTTAAGTTAGCCCGTTTTACGGCCCGGACCACGCAGGCCAGGGGTTCGGCTAGAATTCCGGCCTGTGAATTCTGTGTGTTGGCCAGGGGGTGAACCATATAGCGCGGCACGGCAATATATTCCGCAAAGCCGGCCGGCCCCCAGGGACGGCCTCCTGCCGGCTTTGCGGCTGCTTTTAAGCAGTGATTATCCAGCCCGCGCCGGCAATAGTAACAATTCCCACAGCGGGTGAGGCTGGCTACGGCTACTGGTTGGCCTATTGCCACAGGAGGTGACACCTCAGGACCCACAGCAATGACGGTGCCGGCGATTTCGTGCCCACCCCAAAAGGGAAACTCTGCCGGTTCAACCCCGGCAAAAATAGTTTGCTCCCAAGTGCAGAGGCCGCAAGCGTCAATTTTGATTAAAACTTCGTCGGCTGCCATCTCCGGTTCGGGTACTTCGCGCAGGGCTAATTTCCCCGGGGCGTCAAAAATTATAGCCTTCACAGACTATGTTCCCCCTCTCCAGGGGCCAGCAAAATTTTTAAGCCCTTGTGCTCGGCCATCATTTGGAAACCTTCCTGCCATTCTGCCAGGGGCAAGCTGGTGGTAATCAGTTGCCGGTAGCCGATCCTGCCGGCCGCCATTAAAGCCAGGGCTTTTTCCCAATCCGGCCAGTTATGGCAAAATATTCCATTTACAATTAACTCTTTGTAGGAAATTTGCTCGTAATCCAGTTCTACAGGACGGCCAAAAAGCCCCACCTGGATATAGGTCCCCTGGCGGCGAATAATTTCGAGACCCAGGGCTGCTCCACTGCGGGAACCGGAACATTCAAGGACAATATCTGGACCGTAACCTGCGGTCAAAGCAAGCAAAGTATCCTTCACGCCCTCTTCAGCTTTCTCGCCCAGGGCAAAGGTGTAGTCAGCGCCCAAAGATTTGGCTACCTGTAGGCGCTCGGCATCCGCCTCTGTACCGATCACGAACACGCGGCCCCCTTCGGCTTTGGCCACTTGGGCCGCCAGCTGGCCAATGGTCCCCGGGCCGATTACCAGGACGTTATCGCCCCAGCTAATCCCTGCCTTGCTCACGGCGTGAACGGCTGAAGCTAGGGGCTCGCTTAAAGCGGCCGCCTCTAAAGGCAGGTTTTCCGGGAGGCGGTGCAGCATATCGCTGGCGGCAAGTACATATTCAGCAAAACCACCGTTGATATCAAAGCCCAGGGATTGCCTGGCGGCGCACTCCTGGTATTCGCCCCGGCGGCAGTAAAGGCACCGGCCGCAGGTGGAAAAAGTATGTTCAGTAGTTACGCGCTCCCCCACGCGCCAGTCTTTAACCCCGGGCCCAGTGGCGGCGATGGTCCCGCTTATTTCATGTCCGGGAACTAAGGGATATTTTTTAAATTCAATGGCGCCCGCATAGATATGCATATCGGAACCGCAGATACCGGCATAAGCTACTTGCAGCAATACTTGCCCGGGGCCGGGCACCGGCTCGGGTATTGGCCGCACTTCCATGTTGCCTGCACCAGGTGCGTATTTTACCAGGGCCTGCATTTTAATTTTGCCTGCCTTTCAACGGCTAATTAATGTAAAGCCTTACATTTAGATATATATATTCGCCGCTATTTTGCAAATTCCTGCCGGGAGATCAATAATAAATTATACGGTAATAGCTTGCCATAGCTACAGTAAATAGTTTATGATTTATATATCAAAGTTCTTCAACGTAACCGCTTGCATTGGAGTGATGGTTTTGGCTTTGGATATGAAGGCCATCGCCGAACAGGCCGGGGTTTCAGTAGCCACTGTCTCCCGGGCCCTCAGCCGGCCGGAAATGGTGCGGCCGGCTACCAGGGAAAAAATTTTGGCCTTAGTAGAGGATTTAGGTTATAAGCCCAATCCTCTGGCCCGGGGTTTGGTTACAGGCAGAACAGGGCAGATTGCCTTGGTAGTGCCGACCTTAAATAATCCCTTTTTTGCCCAGTTAGTCGAGGGCTGTCAAAAATTTTTGATCCCCAGGGGTTATAATTTGATTATCTTCAGTTCCCAGGAATACAGGGAAAAGGAATTAGCCATCCTCCGCAATCTGGATCAGAGGCGCCTCGACGGTCTTATCCTTTCGGGCTCGGGCTTTTTCCCCGACGATTATCATCCCATACTCGCGCAGATTAGAATGCCGGCGGTTTTAATCGAACATTTAGCCGATGTGAATCAATTGAGTTCTGTTTATATTGATGATTACGCCGGCACCATCATGGCCGTTCAGCATCTGGTTAATAACGGCCACCGGCAGCTGGGGGTTATTGCCGGCAGCCCTCATATGCTGACCACCAGCCGGCGCCTGAAAGCTGTTAAAAATGTTTTAAGAGAAGCCGATCTCCCCTTTGCCGGGAGGCAGATCGTCTATGGTGACTATTCCTCCCTGGAATCAGGGTCCGACGGCTTGCAGGCCTTGTTAAAAAGCCCTCACCCACCGACGGCTGTTTTTGCTTTTAATGACATCCTGGCCATTGGTGCTCTGAAGGCAGCCCGGGAGCTAGGTTTAAAGATTCCTGGGGATCTTGCTGTCATTGGCTTCGACGACATACCCATGGCGGCTTATTGCAACCCTCCTTTGAGCACTATCCGTTCTCCCAGTTTGGAACTGGGCCAGCAGGCAGCCCGTCTCCTTCTTGAGCAATTAAGCCGGGAGAAGGCGCCGGTTAAAAAGGTTTTGTTGCCGGTTGAACTGGTATTAAGGGGTTCCTGTTAAGCGACCTAAAATTTTTTATCGCTATAGCAGGATTTCGGGAAGCGATGGAGAAATATAATGCAAACGCTTACATTAATCTGGAGGGATTTTTGATGGGAAAGTATAAACGCTTGCAGCATATTTTACGTCCCGATGGCCGGACGGTTATTGTGGCTATGGATCATGGCGGTACTTCCGGTCCGATGCCGGGAATTGTTAACCCGGAAATTACCTTGCAGCAGGTTATTGCCGGCGGCGCTGATGCTATTTTAACTACCGTCGGCGTAGCTAAGAATTTCGAACGGGTTTTAGGTTCAACCGGGTTGATAATCCGCCTGGATTTCCCGGCTTCCGATCTGGTGACTGGAGTTTATGATTGCGAGCTTTTTATTGAAGTTGAGGAAGCCGTCCGGTTAGGTGCCGATGCCGTCATCCTTTCGGCCGGACCCGGTCAAGGCGTCGAGCGGAAGACCCTTAAAAACTTGTCCCGCGTAGCGCAGGAGTGCGAGCGCTACGGCATGCCATTAATCGCCGAGATGTATCCGGGTGGTTTTAACGGCCCCGCCGAGATGATTACGATTGATAATTTGAAACTGGCGGCGCGCATTGCTGCCGAATGGGGCGCTGATATGGTTAAAATGCCCTATCGTCCTGGTTTTGCGGCCGTTACTGCCGGTTGTTATATTCCTATTGTGGTTTTGGGGGGTGCCAAAACAAATAATGAAGAAGTATTTTTTACCAACATTTGGGATGCCCTTCGCAATGGGGCCCAGGGAGTGGCTATTGGCCGCAATATTTGGGGCCATCCCCAACCGGCCCGGGTACTGAAGGTTTTAAACGCCCTGGTGCATGAAAAGGCGGATGTTGCTGCCGCAATGGCGCACCTGGTTAAGTAAATTTTATTGCTAGTTTATATAACGCCATTTCCACCCTTGCGCGATGGTGAAAGCCGTTATTAGTCATAATAAATTTTCGAAGGGGTAATAAAAGTGTCGGGCACATATAAAGCAGCCGTGATAACGGCACCGAAAACCTTTGAATTTTGGGATGTTCCCATACCTGAACCAGGCAACGGTGAAGTCTTAATAAAGGTCAAGGCGGTTGGTATCTGCACCTGGGAGCAAAGGATTTACCAAAGCACCAAACCCGATACCTTCCCCTTTTGGGGCGGGCACGAGATCGCCGGCGTCGTTGTTAAGATTGGACCTGGCGTACGCAATGACCTGCAGGAAGGAGATCATGTAGCCATCGCCAGCCTCACCCGCTGCGGCGAATGCTATTTCTGTCGCCGGGGCCTGGACAACCTGTGCCTGTACGCTGAAACACCTATGCCCGGACAGCCTAAAGGCCCGCGGGGTTTTAGCGAATATCTTCTGGTGCGCGGTTATGAATGCTATAAAATTTCCCCTGGGTTGGACTTTACCCAGGCCGCTTTGTCTGAGCCGGTGGCTTGCTGTACCCGCAGCGTCAGGCAATTAGAGGTCGCCTTCGGCGATACTGTTGTCATTCAGGGAGCCGGCATTATGGGGCTTTTGCATGCTAAATTGTGCAAGCTCCGGGGTGCTACGGTTATTATTGCCGAACCGGATGCCGCCAGGAGGGAAGCTGCCTTAAAAGCAGGTGCCGATTACGCCCTTAATCCCCTCGAAGAAGACCCGGCCGGTTATGTACGGCGGCAGATAAATCCCCAGGGCGCCGAGATAGTTGTTTTTACGGCCGGCGGCCCGGCCGCCTTCCAACAGGCTGTTACGACAGTGGCGGCCGGCGGGCGCCTTATGCTTTACGGCTCCATGCATCCCTCAGGCACGGTTACCATTGATGCCAACGACATTCACTATCGTGAATACCGACTGCTGGGCAGTTCCCGCCACGACAAAGAGAGTTTCCGGGAAGCGGTAGCCCTGCTATCCAGCGGGAGCATTAAAGTCGACGATATGGTAAGCACCGTCCTTCCCTTTGACCAAATAGAGGCCGGCTTTCAATTAGCCCTCGCCGGCGGCCAGTACCGGGTTGTGCTGCGAATAGCAGGATAAGGGGGACTATATTTCGTGGGCGCCAGGTTCCTTCTGGGCATTGACACTGGTACCAGCGGCTCCAAGGGAGTTTTGACTGACTTTACGGGGCATATATTGGGCAGCCATACTACCAAGCATGCCTTGATCCAGCCTTATCCCGGATGGGCGGAACATGATCCTGAAAATCAATGGTGGGGCGACTTAATTACGATTGTTCGCCAAGTGTTGAGGGAGGCAGCCATTGACCCTGGCGATATAGGCGGCATATCTTTGAGCGGCCTGGTTCCCAACCTCTGCCCTATTGATGCCCGGGGTCGGCCCGTCCGCAGGGCCATCATTTATCGTGATAATCGGGCCATAAACGAAAGCCGGGAAATAAATCAGCGTTTTAACCTGGCCCTGGGAACTGATGCCGTAACACCAAAGTTGCTGTGGCTGAAGCGTCATGAACCTGAAAATTACCGGCAGACCCTGGTGGTCCTGAACGCCCATTCTTACCTCGCCTATAAGCTGACGGGTAATTTGAGTACCGATTGCGATACGGCTAATATTTTCGGAGGGATCTTCGATACCGTCAATTTAACCTGGCGTACCGACCTGGTTAAAGCTATGGGGCTGGACCCGGGCAAGCTGCCGCCTGTTTTCCGGCCGACGGAGGTTGTCGGCCGGGTTACCCCTGAAGCTGCACGGGTTACCGGCCTGGCCCCGGGTATACCGGTAGTCGCCGGTAATGGGGATTCCTTTATGTCGTTACTTGGCGCCGGCGTCGTTGAACCAGGCGAGGCCATGATCTACTTCGGCACTGCCGGAACGATGCTGACCTGCCTTACCCCCCTCGAGAAAATAGCCGCCGGCCCGGCCATTAGCAGCGGTCAGGTCCAATTCCTGGCCAATATTCTTACCGGCGGCGAACTAACCAGGTGGTTCCGGGAACAAGTCCTATTGCCGTCAGGGTCACTGGATTTCACCGTTTTGGAAAATATGGCCCAAAATATCCCGCCGGGTTCTGAAGGCCTAATTATCTTGCCCCATCTCATGGGCGAAAGGACGCCGATAAATAATCCCCTGGCCCGAGGGGTAATCCTGGGCTTGACTACGGCCCATAGCGGGGCCCATCTATATCGTGCTTTAATGGAATCCTTCGGCTATGCCCTCAGAGATAGCTATGAACAGGCCAACATTCCCGTAAAACGAGTGGTGGCCACCGGCGGGGGCGCTACCAGTCCCCTCTGGCGCCAGATTGTTACGGATATTCTAGGTTTGTCCCTGGAGTATGTCCCCCGGGGAGATGCCGCCCTGGGCAATGCTTATTTCGCCGGTTTCGCCAGGGGTTATTTTCCGGATTTTAAAGACCTCAAAAATAAATGGTTGCAAGTTGAAGATAGCACCTTTGTTAATGACGCTAACCACAGCCTGTATAATCGCTATTTTACTTTGTACCGGGAACTTAATACCATGATTAAGCCCGCTTTTAGCCAGCTGGCGCGTTTGGGAGAAATCGGGCCGGAACGGGAGGAATAAAAATGAAGGTCGTTGCTTTTATCGGCAGCGCCCGTAAAAACGGGAATACCGCTACGGTAGTAAAACAAATCCTGGCCGGTAGTCAAAGTAAAGGGGCGACGACTGAGGTTTTTTATCTCCACGACTACAATATTAAACCCTGCCAGGGATGCCGCTACTGCGAAGAAAGAAACAGATGTAAAATAAACGATGATGATGTACCGGTATTGCATCAGGCTATTATTGCCAGTGACGCTATCATTCTGGGAACACCGACCTATTACGGTGATATTACCGGCCAGTTTAAGCAATTTGTTGACCGGTGTTATCCTTTTTGCCAGATAGTAACTGATGGTAAAGGCAAAATGGAGTTTTATAGCATCCTGCCAAAACGCAAACTGGGAATTTTAGTGGCGATCAGCGGCAGTATGGGACCGGAGGTTTTAGACAGCCATATTAAGGTAGCCGGTCATTGTTTTAATGATATAAATGCCGAGTTCTGGCGCCAGATTTTGGTTCCATATACAACCTGGACCCCGGTAACCGCCGCTCATCCGGTGATGGCTACAGCTTTTAAAACCGGTGAAGAATTGGTAGAAACCATTGCTAACAAGAAGGACGGCTAACACTTTTTTTCTGGGGATCTAAAAACCCCGGCCGTAGCAGCGACCGGGGTTTTTTAGTTGCAACTTTAAACGTATCTTACGAAGGACGACATGCACAGAGAAGGACAACAGCCATGGTCAATTTGAATCTTCACATCAGTGCTTAACTCCCCGTTTACCTCAGGTTCATCTTCTGCAGCTTCTTCAATAGTGGTACCCCCAGGACCAGGACGGCAATGGCCTCGCCCAGGGCGACGCTGCCCACGGCCAGGAGGATATTAACGTGTAACAGGTAGGACAGGTAGACGCCCACAATGACGCCGTTAAGGATAATAGGCGGCAAATAGGCGAGCCGGCTTCCCCGCCAGGCGTAGGTCAGCCACGCGGCGGCCAGGGTGGTGAGGCTGCCCAGGAAGATATCGATTGGTCCCAGACCGCCGTAAATATTGCTTACCAGGCAGCCGATAAAGAGCCCGGGGATGGCCTCCGGGAAAAGAATGGGTAAAAGGGTCAGGGCCTCTGCCACCCGCACCTGGAGGTAGCCGAAGCTGATGGGTTTGAGAATGATCGTCACCACCGCGTAGAGGGCGGCGATAACTGCTCCCCGGGCGATTCTAGCGGTCATTGATATGTCACTCCCTACATTAACTTTTGAGTAAATACAACCCTGTCCTTACCTTGTCGATAGCGTCCTATATTTTCAATCGCCTAGCTTAATCAGCCCTTCGTGCATGCCGTTTAATCCTAATAGTTCATGGAGAATAGAGACCAGCCCTGCGGGTTTTTACTAAGGTGTCTGAACCGGATGCCCAACCAGGTTTACATAAGTAGGAAGCCCGTCGCAGTAGGGGATATTTACTTCCCCTTGGATGAGGGGGCGGGCGTAATTAATAAAAGCGGCCGTTATATCGTTTCCTTGCGGGTTGATCCAGGTCCGGGGCACCTTCTTTTCCCTGTTGGCCACCTGATCCAAATCGACCAGTCCACAGGTACAGTAATAGGCTTCCCCCTCCTGCCGGTTCAGGGCCACCATTTTGCCACTGGCGCCCTGGACGGCCGCCTCCACCGCCGCCCGGCCGACGGCATAGGCTTCGTCAGCATCAGTTCGCGAGGCCAGGTGCGTGGCGCTCCGCTGGCTGGTTGCCGGGAGAATCACCCGGCCCTTAATCTTTAGTTCCGTTTCTATTTTATTTAACAGGAACTGGCCCAATCCCCCCAGGCGCTGATGGCCGAAGACATCCTGAGTTGCAGCATCGTTAAAGATATAATTACCGTCTTTATCCAGCAAGCCTTCGGAAACGACCACCAGAACAGTATCATGCTGCCGGTAGGCTTCCTCCACATCCGTCAGAAAGGTTGCCATGTCAAAGGCTACCTCGGGGAGGTAGATCAGGTGGGGGGCGTCACCCGGCTGCCGCCGCGCCAGGGCTGTAGCCGCTGCCAGCCAGCCGGTATTGCGGCCCATAGTTTCCACAATGGCCACCTTGGTGGAGGTGATGAGGCTCTGGATATCGATGCCCATCTCCAGGACACTGGCAGCCAGGTATTTAGCGGCACTGCCATAGCCCGGACAGTGATCCGTCAGGGGCAGGTCGTTGTCTACCGTTTTAGGAATACCGATGACCCGCAGATCATAGCCTTCCTCCACGGCCAGCCGGTTTACTTTAGCGGCGGTGTCCATGGAGTCGTTGCCGCCAATGTAAAAAAAGTAGCGGATATTATAGCGGCGGAAAATATCCAGGAGTTGCTCATAGTCTTCCTGTTTTTTTAACTGGTAGCGACAGGAACCCAGGGCCGCCCCCGGGGTATGACGCAGGCCCTGGATACTAGCCGGGTCTTCCCGGCGCAGGTCGCAGAGATTTTGCTGGAGAATCCCCAGGATACCGTGGCGGGCGCCGTAAACCTCGTTGATGGCGGCACTACCCAGGGCGGCTTCAATAGCCCCCGCCAGGCTGCTATTGATCACCGCCGTGGGACCACCTGATTGGGCGATAATACAATTCCCCTTGAACAATAAGATCCCCCTCTCCAGAGTGCACTTATTATTTTTCTACTATTATAACCCGCCCCGGGCTTTATGGCCACTGGCAGTGGTACCCTCTAGTTCTCAGGTAGGAAGCGGTCGGCTTCCCGGCTACTCAACAAAGAGTACGGCTAATGGTTGATTAGCACGCCGGAAAGCATTGCCGCTGCATGGTTGCCCGACAGAAAGCAAGGCTAATGGTAGTGTATTGATGGTGACATCTTCAAGGTTTGCGGAATAAGCTACAGTAGATTAAACCATATTGGAGGTGTAACCATGGCTGAAGAAGGCGGTTTGTTCGGGCCGAAAAAGGGCGGCCAGGAAAGTGGTCTGGGAGCTTTCCCTGGTGGTAACTTTGCCTTTGTCCTATTTCTGATCTTGATCCTTCTATTCTTCGGTGACAACTAAGCGCCCAAGTTGGTAACCCCCGCTACTGGCGGGGATTTTTTTAGGAGCACCATTAGAGGATAAAAATGATAGAATGGGGCGTCAGCCCCCGTGGGGGGCTCTGCCAACAAAGGCTTATACCAAACCAGGCGATTATTGGTTAGCTTTTTAGGGGCTGGGGGTACAGTTGGCTGGAACGGCAAAAAGGTTTCTTTAATAGCCGGAGCCAGCATATGATTAAACCGGGGGTAACCCGGATGTTCAAATTTAGAGGGATGGACGAGGAGTTTTTCCGGTTATTTGCCGAGGCGGCGGCGACCCTGCACCGGGCCGCTCTGACGCTGCAGTACACCTGCAACCATTACGGCACGGCCCCGGAGGGCCTGAAAAACCTGGCCGTACTTAAACTCAGGGTAGAAAGGACCACCGAAACCATTATAGAGAAACTGGGCGCAACCTTCATCACCCCTTTTGACCGGGAAGATATATACGGCCTGGCCAGGTGGTTGAACGAAATAGCAGTATCCCTTTATCTGACCGCCAAAGCGATGCTTATTTATGATCTGGGAAGACCTGGCGTACACTTTCTGCAACTCCTTGAGGTGCTGGTTACGACCATTGCTACCCTGAAAATCCAGGTCACGGCCCTGCCCGGGCTGAAAAAGAATGCGGTGGCAATCCTGCGCTTGGCGAGGGCGATAAAAAAGTACCGTGACCAGGGTGACGGGCTCTACCAAGATGGTCTGGGGGAGATGTACAGAAGCTGCAGGGATTATTATACCGCCGGGCAGGGCCGGTTAAGGGACCTGGCAGCAGCCCAGGATCAAGGCCTGTGGGACCTGCTGGTCGTCCTCAAGTGGCAGCGGGTCTTTGACCAGGTCTATGTTACTCTGCGGGAGTGTGCAGCCGTAGCCAGTTTGCTGCAAGGGATTGTCATGAAGTATGTTTGAGTTATCATTAGTAATTGCCCTGGCCCTGGCCTTTGATTTTATTAACGGATTCCATGATACCGCTAATGCCATTGCTACCTCCATAGCCACCAGGGTACTCTCCCCTGCCCAGGCGATTACCATGGCGGCATTCCTCAATTTTACCGGTGCTATGGTCAGCACCGGGGTTGCCTGGACCATTGGCCACGGTATAATTAATCCCCACTTAATTGATAACCGGGTCATAAGCGCCGGCCTGATTGGCGCTATCGCCTGGAACCTTATCACCTGGTACGGCGGCCTACCCAGCAGCTCTTCCCACGCCCTCATTGGTGGTCTGGCCGGAGCGGCCGCCGCCGCTAAAGGATTGGTGGCCCTAAATGCCCGCGGGTTAGTAGAGAAGATATTCCTTCCTCTGTTTGCCTCGCCCCTAGTGGGCTTTGGCACCGCTTACCTTGTCATGGGGTTGATTCTGTTCCTGGTGGGTTACGCTTCGCCACGGCGTTTAAACAGCAGTTTTGCACGGCTGCAGATTCTGTCGGCTGCCTTTATGGCTTTCAGCCATGGGGCCAATGATGCCCAGAAGTCCATGGGGATTATTACGGCGGCCCTACTGGCCGGCGGTGAAATTTCTTCTTTCCGGGTGCCCTGCCTGGTGATTATCGCCTGCGCGGCGGCCATGGCCCTGGGTACTTCCCTTGGTGGCTGGCGGATTATCCGGACGGTGGGTTCCCGGATCATTAAGCTGGAACCTATCCACGGATTTGCCGCTGAAACCACCGCGGCCATGGTTATTATAACCGCTTCCCTCCTGGGAAGCCCGGTGAGCACTACTCACGTCCTCTCCGCCGCGGTCATGGGCGTTGGGGCGACCAGGCGGGTGACGGCCGTAAGGTGGAACGTGGCCGGGAGGATGGTCCAGGCCTGGTTGCTGACCGCCCCGGCGGCGGCCCTGGTGGCAGGGGCGGTCTACAACTTGCTGGGCGTTATTTAAGAAGAAACAATATACAATGAGGCAGGCCATTTTGCCCATGGCTTGCCTCATTGTAGTTAACTCTTTGGTGCGGCAGAAGGGACTTGAACCCCCACGGCTGTTACACCACTAGAACCTGAATCTAGCGCGTCTGCCAATTCCGCCACTGCCGCATATCTGTTTGCTGCCCCAGAAGCAAGAATTATTATAGCAGGCATTTTGCTGGCCGTCAAGGGCTTGATCAGGAAACCATTAAACATTATTAAACCAGTCACGGTAGATGAACCGCGTAAACTCGGGTTTTATTAAATTTTCAAGTAACCTAGCACTAAACCCAGGTTCTAGCGCGCCTACAGGGCTTTATTTGCCGGGCCCCCTGGATCCTATCAAGGGTCCCAGCGTAGGGTTACGGCATCGCCTTCAGCCAGGGGGGTAGTAAATTCGGCCGGGCGGCCGTTGATTTCCATGACCAGGGTTTTCCGGCCCGGGGGCGGGCTGGCAGGAAAATCCAAGTAGTTAAAGACATCGGTGAACAGGACATCTGCTGCCTGGACCTTCAAGATGGCCGGTCGGCCGTTTAAAGTGATGTTAATACTCCGGCCGGTGGCACCAGTGCCGGTGACCAGGTTATCACCATCCTTGATGGGGGCTTTCAACCGCACCTGCTGGCCGTTTAACAGGACAGGCCCTTCCAGGGGTTCCCCCAGGTGGGCCAAGACCTGGCCTACAGTTTCCAGGGGCTCATAGGTGAGCCGGGCCTGATCCTGGACCGGCGTCCGGTAATCGACCCGGTGGCCGTTCATGGTAATCTCCGGTTCCAGGGTTACCTGCCGGCCGTTGAAGGTGATGGTTTTCGGCGTCAGTTGCGGTACCAGGTCGGCGACGGTACCCCGGGCATCGGCGCCGTCCCGGCCCGGGGTGACGGCAAGGTGATCCCCGGCCCGGACTAGGGTTTCCAGGGTGGCCGGGGTATCGTTAACCAGGATGCGACCTGGCTCGCCGGGCTGGCCCCGCAGGAAAGTCAGCCGGCCGTTGACCTCCACCCCCAGGCCTTTACCGGGACGGCCGTAGAGGAGGCGGGCCGGGATGCCTGCCGCCAGAAGGGCCTGGGTAACGGTCATCTGCTGGCCGGCCAGGAAATGGACCGGCCGGCCGTTGACGATCACCCGGGCCAGGCCCAGTCCTTCCCGCTTCAAGGCCGTAAAAGCGATACCGATGGGGGTGATGGCCTGGGGTCCCTCGAGATTTTTCGCACCGCTGATGTTGCTTAAAACCTCGCGGCCCCGGACGGCCACCCTTTCCGGCGAGATCTCCAGTTGCCCGGCCAGGGCCGCCGCCAGCCCCGGGGTCAGGCTGCCGCCGCCCACCAGCAGGACGGCCTGGGGCGATTTACCGTTAAGGAGGACGATCTGGGTGGCAATCTGCCGCGCCAGTTCGGTGACGGCTGGTTTAATCAGTTCAATAATCTCCGTTGCCGCCAGGGTGCGCCGCTGGCCGACAACGTCGGTAAAGGTCAATTTTTCCTGGTTCAAAAGCTTTCTTTTTACTGTTTCCGCAGTGTTAAAATCGAGGATGAGGGCCGCTGCCAGGGCCTCGGTAATTTCATCGCCGGCGGCGGGTACCATGGCGTAGCCGGTGATGGTGCCCTGACCGGTAATGGCGATATCCGAGGTGCCGGCGCCAATATCCACCAGGACCAGGTTCAAGCCCCGCATGGCGGCCGGGACGGCCACCGCACTGGCGGCAATGGGCTCCAGGGTTAGGGAATCCATCATCAGCCCGGCCCGTTCCAGGGCCGCCACCAGGGAGTCAACCACTACCCGGGGCAGGAAGGTGGCAATAACCTCGGCGGCCATACCCTGGCCCCTTTGCCCGACCAGGTTACCGATGGGGTGTTCATCCAGGCTGTAACCAACTACGCTGTAGCCAACACAGTGGTAAGCCGGTTGGCTCTGGCCGCCTTCCATTAGAAGTTTTTCGGCTTCCTGGACGGCGGCGGCTTCCAGGGCCAGGACGGCCTGAGGAGCGATCTCCTGGGCCGGCGAGAGGCTGGCTGTGGCTGTTGCGCGTCGGGTCTTTAAAGCCCGCCCGGCTGCGGCTACGGCTGCTTCTTTTAAGGAGATATGTAGCTTCTTTTCTAGTTGCTCCTTAACGGCCTGGATGGCCAGGGCTACCTGGGGAATATCGTGAATCTGGCCGTCGAGCATGGCCCGCTGCTGGTGTTCAACAACCGCCGCAGCACGGATATGGTAACCCTTTTTGCCGGGTGCCAGAACCAGGCCGGCTACTTTGCGGGTACCAACATCCAGGGCAAAGATCGTATTTGTATCAGCCATACTTCAGTCCTCCGCCACTTAAGTAAATGAGTACTAAAAACGCCAGTCGGGAATAAACAGCATGAATAATCTTCTTCTACAATTTTGCTAAAGGCCACCCCAAAATCCGTGATGCCTGAGCTTTACCAACAAAACGTTGGATCTATTTCTCCCAAATTAAAGGAAAATCCTTTTTTCATCGCGGAAATATTATCCCTGACGACAAAAAGCGGGAGCCGGGCTCCCGCTGGTGCTCAATCTTTCCATATTAGTGGCCTCTCATGATTAGTGGCCTCTCATGCCCGCTAGTCATAGTAAACGGTTACCCTAATCATTTCTCTGGGCCTTTTTCATTATAAGGAGTATATCCCGGCGGTCCTCCCGGATCGGGGTACCAGTCGCCGTGGGAAGAGAGAATCGCCTGCAGGGTACGCATTTCGTCTCTCTCCCGGTCCATCATGGCCCGAATGATTACCCGCAGCTTTTCCGACGGTGCACCGGCGGCAATCTCCGCCCAGAGGGCAAGCTCACTCTGATCGAGTTCCAGGACGCGTCGAATCATATCCCGCCAATCCATTATTATTCCCCCTTCCCTATTTCTTTTTTGGTGTCCGGCTGCTCACTCACAGCATAAGGTGGGTCGGCAAAGGGCGGCCGCGGCGGGTAAGGCGGCGGTGAGGGCGGCGGGAAGGCATGCCAGCCATCGCAAGCGGCCAGGATGCCGTCCCAGAGGCTGGCCTCCCGCATTTCCGAACCGATCATTCCCAGCATCTGGTGGGCTACCGGTACCGGGGCCTCCCGGGCGGCTTCAGCGAAAAGTTTAATTTCCTCCATGTCCAGATCAAAAGCC